>JARCRQ010000028.1 GCA_029850585.1 Sideroxydans sp. | reverse complement strand
GATGATGTGTATGTGTGCCGCTTTAATGCGCGCTTTGCGCAGATGACGGCGGTGGATTTTATTAAGGCGTTGCATCAAAAACTTGCCGCGCAATGGGTGTTAATTGGCGATGATTTTCGCTTTGGCAACGCGCGCACGGGCGATTTCGCGCTGCTAGAAAAAATCGCTGCTGTGCAGGGCTTCACCGTGCAAGCCATGCACAGCAAGCTATTGGACGGCGTGCGCATTTCGAGTACCGCGATTCGTGCGGCGTTAGGGGCGGGACAGTTAGCCACGGCGCAGCGATATTTAGGACGACACTACAGCATGAGCGGACGCGTGGTACACGGCGATAAAGTCGGTCGCACGCTGGGCTTTCCCACCGCCAATATCCAGGTGCGTCACCCGCGTTTACCCTTGAGCGGCATCTATGTGGTGCGTGTGCATAGCGAGACGCTAGGCGTGCTGCAAGGGGTTGCCAGCATAGGCGTGCGCCCTACCGTAAAGCACAATGCCCAGCCTGTTTTGGAGGTGCATTTGTTTGAATTCGCGCAAGACATTTATGGCAAACATTTGCGCGTGGAGTTTTTGCAAAAGCTGCGCGACGAAGAAAAATATCCTGATTTAGCAACACTGACTAAGCACATCGCACTCGATGTGCAGCACGCAAAAGAATGGTTCAACCAACATGACTGATATGAAAAGCACCCTGAATTTACCCGATACTATTTTCCCAATGCGCGGCGATATGGCGAAGCGCGAGCCGCAAATGTTGGCGCGTTGGCAAGAACAGCAACGCTACAAAAAATTGCGTGCCGCTAAAGCGGGCAAGCCGAAATTTATTTTGCATGATGGCCCGCCGTATGCGAACGGTGATATTCATATTGGTCACGCGGTCAATAAAATCCTCAAGGACATTATTATCAAGAGCAAAACCCTTGCAGGCTTTGATGCGCCTTATGTGCCGGGCTGGGATTGTCACGGTTTGCCGATTGAATTGATGGTGGAAAAAACCCACGGCAAGGCGATTCCCGCCGCTGAATTTCGCCAACTGTGCCGCGATTACGCATCAGCGCAAGTTGAGCGGCAGAAGAAAGATTTCATCCGTTTGGGCGTAGCTGGCGATTGGGACCATCCGTATTTGACGATGGATTTTAAGACCGAAGCCGACATCATTCGCGCGCTCGGAACAATCTTTGAGAACGGTTATTTGTATCAAGGTTACAAGCCTGTGAACTGGTGTCTGGATTGCCAATCCGCCCTCGCTGAAGCGGAAGTGGAATATGAAGACAAGACTTCATCGGCGGTCGATGTGGCGTTTGAAGTAGCCGATAAAGCCTTGCTGGCTAAGGCTTTCGGCGTGTCGTTGCCGCTGGATGCAAAAATTTATGCGGTGATTTGGACGACCACTCCCTGGACGTTGCCCGCCAACCAAGCGGTGAGTGTGCATCCTGAAATGAGCTACGACTTGGTGCGCACCAGCAGCGGTTATTTGGTGCTTGCCAGCGAGATGGTGGGCGCGTGTTTGCAACGCTATGAGTTGGCGGGCGGCAACGATAGAGGCGATGGCACGGCGGCGACGTGTCAGGGTAAAGCACTGGAGCATTTGCAGTTACAACATCCTTTTATAGCCCGACGTGTGCCGATTATTTGTGGCGAGCACGTCACGCTGGAAGCGGGTACAGGCTTGGTGCACACCGCGCCTGCGCATGGTTTGGACGATTATTTTGTTGGTCAGAAATATGGCTTACCTACTGACAGTCCCGTTGCCGACGACGGAAAATTCGTCTCCGCCGTGCCGTTGGTGGGCGGCTTGTTTGTGTGGAAAGCGAACGACGTGGTGGTTAATGCGTTGCAAGAGAGCGGACACCTGTTGTGTTTGAAAAAAATTCAACACAGCTATCCGCATTGCTGGCGACATAAAACGCCGATTATTTTCCGCTCCACGCCGCAGTGGTTTATCGGCATGACCCAAACTGGACTCCCCTCGCCCATCGGGAGAGGGACTGGGGGTGAGGGAACTCACGTTGAAAATAACCTCCCTCACCCTAACCCTCTCCCGATGGGCGAGGGGATTACGCTGCGCTCGTTGGCAAACAGCGCGGTCGATTCCACCGAGTTTTTCCCATCATGGGGGCGTGCGCGTTTGGAGGCGATGATTAAAAATCGTCCCGATTGGTGCGTGTCGCGTCAGCGTAATTGGGGTGTGCCGATGACGTTTTTTGTGCATCAAGAAACGGGCGAATTGCATCCGAATACATCGGCATTGTTGGAGCAAGTCGCCAAGCTGGTGGAGCAATCTGGCATCGAAGCGTGGTTCAGTTTGGATGCGGCAACGCTGTTGGGCGCGGATGCGCAACACTACAAAAAACTCACGCATACGCTGGACGTTTGGTTTGATTCTGGCGTGACGCACGCCTCGGTTTTGGCGCGTCGAGACGAGTTGCAAGCCCCCGCTGATTTATATTTGGAAGGTTCGGATCAACATCGCGGTTGGTTTCAATCGAGCTTGCTAACGGGCTGCGCCATCAACGGTCGCGCACCGTTTAATGCTTTGCTGACACATGGTTTTGTGGTGGACGGCAAAGGTCACAAAATGTCCAAATCGAAAGGCAATGTCATCGCGCCGCAAAAGATTTTCGACACCTTGGGCGCGGATATTTTGCGCTTGTGGACGGCGACTACTGACTACTCTGGCGAGCTGACGATTTCGGATGAAATTCTCAAACGCGTGGTGGAAAGTTATCGCCGTATCCGCAACACGCTGAAATTTTTGCTGGCGAATATTTCTGATTTTGATGCGGCACAACACAGCTTGCCTGTGAGCGACTGGTTGGAAATCGACCGCTACGCGCTGGCGATGACGCACACCCTGCAAGCCGAAATTACGGCGGCATACAGCGCGTATGACTTCCACGCCGTCACGCAAAAATTGCAGGCATTTTGCTCGGAAGATTTGGGCGGGTTTTATTTGGACATCCTCAAAGATCGTCTCTATACCGCTGGTGAAAATTCCGCCGCACGTCGTTCCGCGCAAAACGCGCTGTACCACATCACGCAAGCTCTGCATCGTTTGATGGCGCCGATTTTGAGTTTCACTGCTGAAGAAGTGCATGAAGTTTTGACGGGCAAAAATGACGCGAGTGTGTTTATAGGTGAATGGTACGCGCTGCCCGCATTGGACAACTCATCCGACCTCGCGACCCGTTGGAACGCTTTGCGCACGGTGCGCGCCGAGGTGCAAAAACGTCTGGAAGCATTACGTGCGGCGGGCACGATAGGCTCATCGCTGCAAGCTGAAGTTGCTGTGTTTGTCAGCGATGCGAGCCATCAAGCCTTGCGCGTGTTGGGCGATGATTTGAAGTTTGTGCTGATTACTTCGGCGGCAAGTTTACATGGTGGTGAAAGCGGTGATGCTATTCGCGTCGAAGCAAAATCTTCTACGCATAGCAAATGCGAACGCTGCTGGCACTATCGCGCCGATGTCGGTAGCGATAAAAATCATCCAACTATTTGCGCCCGTTGCGTAAGCAATTTGTATGGTGCGGGCGAGGTGAGAAAATATGCTTAAAACCCCTCCCGACCTCCCCTTGTCAGGGGAGGAAAAAATCTCCGCTGCGACTCCCTTCCTGTTAAAGGAGGGTAGGAGCGGGTTGCGCTCTACCTTCAACAAATGGTTAGCACTTGCCGCGCTGGTCATTGTCCTCGACCAACTCAGCAAGCTCTACATCGCCAGTCATTTCGTTTACGGCGAAAATCTGCCAGTGTTCAGCGTGTTTAGTTTGGTGCTGTGGCATAACGAAGGTGCGGCGTATGGCTTTCTCAATGACTTCGGCGGTTTGCAGCGTTGGCTGTTTAGCGGCATCGCTATCACCGCGTCGGGCTGGATAATTTGCCTGTTGCGCAAGCATCAATCGCAGACTTTATTTGCACTTGCCTTGAGCTTAATTTTGGGTGGCGCGCTGGGCAATTTAATCGACCGCGTCGCTTACGGATACGTGGTCGATTTTTTATTATTCCATTGGGATGCGCATACTTTTCCTGCCTTCAATCTGGCGGACGCCGCGATTTCCTGCGGTGCAGCGTTGTTGATTTGGCAAAGTTTCACGGAGAAAAAACATGCAACTACTGTTAGCTAATCCGCGCGGATTTTGTGCTGGAGTCGATCGCGCCATCGAGATTGTCGAGCGTGCCTTAACGCTGCACGGCGCGCCGATTTATGTGCGTCACGAAGTGGTACACAATAAATTTGTCGTGGAAGGATTGCGCGCCAAGGGCGCAATTTTTATCGAGGATTTGCGCGATGTGCCGAGCGGCAGCATGTTGATTTTTAGCGCGCACGGTGTGCCGCAAGCGGTGCGCCGCGAAGCCGAGGCGCGCGGACTGACGGTGTTCGATGCGACCTGTCCGTTGGTCACTAAAGTGCATATCGAAGTGTCGCGTTTGCGCGAACAGCGCAAAGAAATCGTAATGATAGGACACAAAGGACACCCCGAAGTGGAAGGCACGATGGGGCAGTCGGACGGCGGCATGTATCTGGTGGAGTCACCCGCCGACGTGGCAACGTTGCAGGTTAACGATGAGCAAAATCTGGCGTATGTGACGCAAACCACGCTGTCGGTGGACGACGCAGCGAGCATTGTCTCCGCCTTAAAAAATCGTTTCCCGTTTATCACTGGGCCGAAAAAAGACGACATTTGTTATGCCACACAAAATCGCCAAGACGCAATGAAGCTCTTAGTGCAGCAATGCGATGTGGTGCTGGTGGTCGGCTCACCCAGCAGTTCAAATTCCAATCGTTTGCGCGAAGTCGCTGCCAATGTTGGCTTGCCTGCTTACTTGGTGGACAACGCCGACGAGCTGCGCGATGAGTGGTTCGTGGATAAAAAATCTATCGGTATCAGCGCGGGTGCATCCGCCCCTGAAGTGTTGGTGCAAGGGGTGATTGCGCGGCTAGAAAAACTCGGCGGCGCAAAGGTAGTCGAGTTAGATGGCATCATCGAAAACGTGGTATTCCCTTTGCCAAAATCTTTAGTGATCCCCATCGTCGCAAAATAAGTGAGCACGAAAATCATCATTGTTGGCGCAGGTGCGGTCGGTCTGACTAGCGCGCTACGCTTGCTCGCAGCGGGCTATCGCGTCACTTTGTTAGAACGTGGCGCGGTCGGGCAAGAGGCGAGTTGGGCGGGCGGCGGCATCCTCGCGCCGCTGTGTTCTTGGGATTATGCCGAGCCTGTCACGCGTCTCGCGCATCGCGGCATGGCGATGTTTGGCGATGCGGCACATGCCTTGCAACAGCACACCAGCATCGACCCAGAATATCAACGCAGCGGTATGTTGGTGTTGCCGCCATTCGATTTCGAGCGTGCTAAAAATTGGTGCGCGCAACATGCTTTTGCTGCGCAGGCGGTTAGTTCGCAAGATTATTTACCCGCACACACGCCGCTCGAAAATCCCCGTGCATTACTGTTGCCCAATGTTGCACAAGTGCGTAATCCGCGTCTGTTGCAAGCGTTACGCTGCCAAGTTGAACGATTGGGTGGCGAAATTTTAGAGCACTGCGAAGTGCAAAATTTGCTACAACAGGGTGAGCAAATTAGCGCGCTAAAAACTTCACGCGGTGAGATGAGCGCGGATGGCTATGTCATCACCGCTGGTGCGTGGAGTAAAAAACTATTGGGCGAATACGCTTTGCAGTTAGAGGTGAAACCAATACGCGGACAAATTTTATTGCTCAAATTTGATGCGCCGCCGCTGCAAAATATCGTGTTGCAACAAGACTTGTATTTGATTCCGCGTCGCGATGGGCATGTGCTGATTGGCAGCACGCTAGAAGATGTCGGCTTCGATAAATCCACCACGCAAACTGCGCGCGACAGTTTATTGCGTCGCACCCGCGAACTTTTCCCCGCTTGGAAAAATGTTGAACCGATTCAGCATTGGGCAGGTTTTCGCCCCGCCTCGCCCGATAACATTCCCACCATCAGTCGCCATCCGCAGCTTAAAAATTTATACGCTAACACCGGACATTTTCGCTACGGCGTGACCATGTCGTTTGCCAGTGCCGAGCTGTTGCAAAATGAAATTGAAGCGCGCCCGCAGCCGATTGCGGTGGATGCGTATCGCTGGACTTAGCGCACGCTGCCTTAGCTTGCTTGTTTATGTTGATACATCAGCGTGTCGGCATCGTGCAGCAAGGCTTCGATGCTGTGATGTTTGTTGACATCAACGCTCACGATGCCGTAAGAAAACAAGAGATCGTAGCCGCGTTGCTGGTGTTGGTTGAACTGGGTGAGGGACTGCGAAAATCGTTCGAGCAAATGTTGCGCGTGCGCTTGCGTGCTATTACTCAACATGGCAACGAACTCATCGCCGCCCAAACGCGCAAAAATATCCGATTCGCGATAGATACGTTTCATCTGATCGGCAAAGTTGACTAAGGCTTTATCGCCTTCGGCATGACCGAAGGTGTCGTTAATCTGTTTGAATTTTTTTAAGTCCATAAAAATCAAACAGGCAGGCAATTGATAGCGGATACAGCGATATAAATCATGTTGCGCAAGCATGATAAAACCGCGTCGATTGGTGATGTCAGTGAGTTCATCCATGTTCGCCATGTGCATCGCGGAGAGTTCCATTTCGACCATGGCGGCGAGGTCTTGCAAGGCACTAATGTCTTCTTCGGCGAACACTTTGGGTTCGGTATCAATAATGCACAAAGTGCCAATCTTTTTACCGTTATGCGCTTTGAGCGGATGACCCGCATAAAAACGTACACCAGGTGGATGTGCAACGGCGGGGTTGTCGGCGAAACGCTGGTCGGTGAGTGCGTCGTTAATAATGAAACTAGCGTCGCCTAAAATGGCATGACCACAAAATGAGATGTCGCGTGGGGCTTCCGTGATGCCCGTTAGACCTTCGCATGATTTAATCCAGACGCGTTTTTCATCGACTAAATTGATGAATGCCGCACTCACCCCAAACATGCGCTTTGCCATGCGCGTGACACGATCAAAACGCTCTTCATGCGCTGTATCTAAAATGTTAAGCGCGTGTAGTGCTGTGAGACGGGCGGCTTCATCGCTCGGTAAATGAGGTGCTTGCATGACTAATCTTTCGTAAAAAAGTTGATAGACGGCGTTGCTTACTTTCAGAAAATTATTTTATAACAGTTTTTGCTCAGTACTATTTCTACAGCGAGAAAAAGTTGTACCGAGGAGTACGGCGATGCCGTTGCGAGGGTGAGCTGAACTGGTTGGTTTTGTTTGCTGATTAGCCGTAGGCTATGGTTTAATCGTGCCCATGAAATTTCCCTTCCAAACCATCGCGCTGATTGGCAAATATAAGGCTCCAGAAATTGCGGAGCCTTTATTACGTCTAGCGGATTTTTTAAGCGCGCAAGGCGTGCAAGTAGTAGTGGATAGTCTCACTGCTGAACATCTTAAAAACCATGCGTATCAAGCCTTAACGCTGGAAGAAATCGGCCGCACCGTGGACTTAGCGATTGTGATGGGCGGCGATGGCACGATGCTCAATATCACGCGTACTTTGTCGCCGTGCGGGGTGCCGCTTATCGGTGTGAATCAAGGGCGATTGGGGTTTTTAACCGACCTGACGCTGGACAATATGCAAGCGCAATTGACAGCGATGTTGGCGGGAAAATTTATCGTCGAAGAGCGGCTGTTGATTGGCGCGCGGGTACTGCGCAATGAAGTGGAAGTGTTTCGCGCGCTGGCGTTTAACGAGGTGGTGGTGCATCGCAGTCAGCTCGGCAGTTTGATTGAGTTTGAGGTGCGTATTGATGGTGAGTATTTATCCAATCAACGCGCCGATGGGCTGATTGTGGCAACGCCCACAGGCTCGACTGCATATGCCTTGTCGGCGGGCGCGCCGATTTTGCATCCCAGTTTGAATGTGTTGGAGTTGGTGCCGATTTGTCCGCATACCTTGAGCAACCGACCCATCGTGGTGAGTGCCGCGTCGGTGTTGGAAATCACCATGCGACGTGCGCATGACTTGCGAGTGCGTTTCGACAGCCATACTGATTTTGAACTGCAAGCGCAGGATAAAATTATTGTCACGGGGCATCCGCAACACGCGCTGCTGCTGCATCCTGAAGGGCATAGTTATTACCACACGTTGCGCGAGAAACTACTCTGGAATCAGACGTTGTAAGAAGCTGCTGCGGCTAACGGGTAGTCGGTAGCGCGCTGTGGTTAACAGCGGCTAGCGACCCGTCAATTTCCTTTGTTCATGGACTTCCCTTATGTTGAAATTTTTAAGCATCCGTGATTTTGTCATCGTCGCTACTCTTGAGCTGGATTTTACGGCGGGCTTTACTGCGCTGACGGGCGAAACGGGGGCGGGGAAATCTATTTTGATTGATGCCTTGTCGCTGGCGTTAGGTGAACGCGGCGATGCGTCTATGGTGCGAGCGGGCTGCGAACGCGCCGAAATTTGCGCTGAATTTGATGCCAGTGTAGCGGTGCAAAGTTGGCTGGCGGCACAAGATTTAGCGGGCGATGACGGGGTGTGTTTGCTGCGTCGCGTGTTAGAAGCGGGTGGACGCTCACGCGGCTTTATCAATGGTCGTCCTGCCACTTTGCAGCAGATGCGCGAGCTCGGTGAAATGCTCTTGGCGATACATGGGCAACATGCGCACCAAGCCTTGTTGCGTGCTGATGCGCAGCGTGAATTACTGGATAGTTATGCGGGGATTTTGGCGCAGGCGAGCGAGCTTGCTGCGCACTATCAAGGCTGGCAAGCCTTACGCAGCAAGCGTTTGCTGCTGACCGAAAACGCGGCGGCGGTGGCTGCCGAGCGTGAGTTATTGCAATTTCAATGCGAAGAATTAGCGGGCTTAAATTTTAATTTAGCCGATTGGCAAAGCGAGCAAGCCGATTACGCGCGGCTTTCGCACAGTGCCAGTTTGTTAGAAACAGCCGAGTTTGGTATCGACATGTTGAGCGAAGCCGACAACGCCTGTTTAACGCAATTATCTAGCCTCACCACGCGGATGCGCGATGCGCTACAACACGATGCAAACTTATCCGACACGTTAAAAATGTTGGAAAGCGCGCAAGCCGAATTGCAAGAATCGGTGTACGCCTTGCGTCATTACCAACAACATTTAGATAGCGATCCGCAAGCTCTGCAAGCGTTGGAAACGCGCATTCAAAACGTCATGGATGCAGCGCGCAAATATCGCGCAACACCCGAAAATTTAGTCGAGGTATTGCAGCGTAATCGCCAGCGTTTAGACGAATTGGGCGGCGATGCTGATGTGGCGGAATTAGAAAAACAAGAACATGCCGCGCAAAAAATTTATCAGCAAGCCGCGCAAAAATTAAGCCTCGCGCGACAAAAATCCGCTACAAAATTATCCGCAGAAATTACCGCCGCGATGCAAACATTGGCGATGCAAGGCGGCGCGTTTAGCGTGGCGTTGCAGCCCTTAAAAGAAGGCAGTGCGCATGGCTTGGAAAGCATCGACTTGCAAGTTGCCGCCAATCCTGGCGTGCCCGCGCGCAGTTTGGCGAAGGTCGCTTCGGGCGGCGAATTGTCGCGGATTAGCTTGGCGATACAGGTCGCGACATCTAAATTGGCAAGTGTGCCGACCTTGATTTTTGATGAGGTCGATAGCGGCATTGGCGGACGCGTCGCCGAAATTGTCGGACAGTTGTTGCGCCAGTTGGGCACGCATTATCAAGTGTTGTGCGTGACGCATTTACCGCAAGTTGCCGCATGTGCGAATCAACAATGGCAAGTCAGCAAAGCGGTCGAGCAGGGCGTGACTTTGAGCCATATTGCGGTGCTGGACGAGTCGCTGCGTGTGGAAGAAATCGCGCGCATGTTGGGCGGCACCACGCTGACCGACACCACGCGTAAACATGCCAGTGAGATGTTGGCGCAATCAGCAAAATCCGCGCATCGGGTATGATGCGCGCCGCGAAAAATTCACCTTCAGAAAGTTTTAATCATGCGTAACAAAATTATTTTATTGACCCTATTGTTGGCGGCGTGTGGACACATGACTCCCTACAAAATGGACATCCGCCAAGGCAATTTAATCACGCCTGAGATGCGCGAAAAACTCAAGCTGGGCATGACTAAACAGCAAGTTCGCTATGTGATGGGCACACCGCTATTGGCGGATGCCTTCCACGAAAATCGTTGGGACTATGCCTATAGCCTCGCGCAACGCGGTAAGCCCGTCGAACAACAAAGCATGACCTTGTATTTTGAAGCGGACAGTTTGCTAAAAATTGATGATGCGGCAATGCCTGCGTTAAGCAACAGCACAAAGGAAGAAAAATGAGCCAAATTAAAATCGCCATCGCAGGCAGCAGCGGACGCATGGGACGGGTGTTGTTGGAGTGCGTAGCCCTTGCCGATGACCTGCAATTACACGCCGCGTTAGAACACACCGGCAGCGAATTTATCGGACGCAACGCGGGCGAATTATTCGCCGCGAAATCGTCTATCACGATTAGCGACGACCTTGAAAACGCATTGTGCGGTGCGGACGTGTTAATTGACTTCACGCGCCCTGAAGGCACGCTGCATCATCTTGAAATCTGCCGTCGTTTAGGTGTTGCGATGGTCATCGGTACAACGGGTTTTAACGCGCAACAAAAAGCCCTGCTAGGCGCAGGCGCGCAAGACATCGGCATTGTGTTCGCCCCCAATATGAGCGTCGGCGTGAATCTGGTTTTCAAGTTATTAGAAACTGCCTCGCGCGTGTTGAGCCATGGTTACGACATCGAAATTATCGAAGCGCATCACCGCCACAAAATCGACGCGCCATCGGGTACAGCATTGGGCTTGGGCGAAGTGGTGGCACGCACCTTGGGACGTGACCTAGAAAAATGCGCCGTGTATGGACGCGAAGGCATAACGGGCGAACGCGACCCTTCCACCATCGGCTTCGCCACCGTGCGTGGCGGCGACATTGTTGGCGATCACACTGTGTTGTACGCAGGCATAGGCGAGCGCATCGAGATTACCCACAAAGCCAGCAGCCGCGCGACCTTCGCGCTAGGTGCATTGCGCGCCGCCCGCTTCTTGAAAGCGAATTCGGCAGGGATGTATGACATGCAAGATGTGCTGGACTTGAAAGCGTAAATATTCCATGCGTCTGACTTCTGCGCAACAACAGCTCATCAAAAGCACAGTGGATAGGGTGTTGCAAACCGCGAGCCAAGTCTGGTTATTTGGCTCGCGTGTGGATGATAATTTGCGCGGCGGCGACATTGATTTATTCATCGAAACCGAAGCGGTATTGCCGAATCCGGTACAGGCGATATGCAGCTTGTACGGCGCACTCATCTACGCGCTCGGTGATCGCAAGTTGGACATTTTGCTCAAAGATGCGCGCACCCAAAACGCACCTGTATTTGACATTGCTAAACGCACGGGAGTGATACTGTGATTGATATTTTGACTACAAGCCACAAGCCACAAGCCACAAGCCAGCGGACGCGCTCACTCGCATTAAGTTCCACCGCTAACGACAGCGCGGCACGCGCACCTCCTTGAAAAACTCACTGCCCAACTGGGCGATGCGTTGTTATTTTTAGTTTTTCAAGGAGCATTAAATGTTTGCCGTTTTATTTCCTCGTTTCAAAAAGATTATTTTATTTATAGCCATGTTATTGGGCGTTTCTGTTACGCCGTTCGCTCATGCTGATGCCGCCGATGCCTGTTTAAACTTCCTCAAGGCGCAAGACTATGTCCGTGCAGAAACTGAAGCCAAGACTAGACTTGAGCTTGATGGACTGATGAATAGTGAAGAGAAGTTTGAGGTTCGATATTGTTTAGGACGTGTGTATCAAAATACTGGACGTAGTAAAGACGCTTTGCTTCTGTTCTTACAGCTAGAAGCCTCGTCTAAAACTACCGATGAGCTTGCGGCTATTTATGGTTGGTTGGGAGTGGTTTATGCCTCCCTTAACGACCAAGAACGCGCTGCGTTGTACGATCAGCGCGCGATTAAGGCTTATAGAGAGCTGGGTGATAAAAGTAACGAAGTTAACTGTTTGAGCAATTTAGCAAGTGTCGTTTTGCTACAAGGGGACACTGAACGTGCGTTAAAGTTGTATCAAGAAGCCTTGGGGTTGCAGCCCAATGAATCGAAAAAAACTTACACACTAAATAACATCGCGTTGATTTATGTTCACAAAAAACAGATGGATAAAGCTGTAAAAACATTACGACTCTCGATTGAAATTGATGAGCGCAACAACAACTCCCAACGAGTCGCACAAGACCGTACCCAGTTAGGTGATGTCTTGCTCAAACAGGGGGAATTAAATGCAGCTGAGCGAGAGTTAACTGCTGGATTAAAGACTGCGCAGTTGATTGGTGACAAACGCACGGAAGCTAAAGCCTGTAAGAACCTTGGGATGCTTTGGTTAAAAAAACGCTCTATAACAAATGCTAGTGATTGGTTCGGCAAAGCGGAGACTTTGTATCGGGAAATTGGCGATACGGCGAGTGCTAATTTCATGGCATCCATATTGGCTGCGGGGAACTGAACATGAATAAGACTAGCGAAAAATTGTTTGGATTTCGGAAGCCAATGTTATTCAATGCCGCACTTGGAACACCACTTGGGTTCGCTTTTGCTTTGATTGGTATACGCGCAAATGAATGGTTTCTTGGCATTGTACTCAAAGATAATTTTGTTGGATTGCTTACATTTGGGGTGTACTACGTTGTATTAGGCATTGCTGGTATAGCAGTAAGTATGAAATGTTGTGAGACTGCGAAATTGGAAAAATTGATTGATGTACTGTCTATTCCAAATAGGATGAGCCTAATTTCAGGAGTGTTACTGGGTATTTCGATTGCTGCGATATGTAAGGGGTCGGGTATTGATGCCTTATTTTTCCTAACATTTTCTATATTGTTTGGTGTTCTTGCATGGGTGGTTAAATATTACGAAAATGAGGTTTTAGGCAAAATAAAAGATGGCAAAAATATGCAATTTCGTCTGTGGCTTGCGCCAATTTCAGCATTGCTTATAGGTTGTGTAGCGTTGGCGATGGCTTGGTGTAAAACCTGTTCTTGTGGAGTTTAATAATGAAATTTTTCTGGATTTTTTTAATGTTGCTTAGCTTTAGTCCTTTGGTCTTCGCAGCCAACGCTGCCCCTCTAGGTCTGGAGTTAGGTGTCGCCACTTACACACAAGTTAAGCAACAGGTGGGCGGTAAAACGTCTTTGTCTGATGAGGGAATCAACAAGTATTCGGGCGGCAAAATGTTGCAGGGGAACGGCGACGGCTTGGGCATTGATGGCTTGTCGGAAATCACTTTTATTTTTGATGTGTCGGACAAGTTGGCGGCGGTGTTGATGACTTTGCCCAAGGATAGTTTTGCCAAAACGTTGAGTGCATTGTCGGGCAAATACAAGCTGCTTGAAAAGCAAGTTCCGTTCGTGGGTAATGCGTCAGCGAAGTTGCAGCAAGGCGAGTCGGTGATTGAGCTGAATGCCCCGCATATGTCGTTTGCAATGTCGGTGCATTATCTGACCAAGAGCCTTAAACAAGTCTTCACGCAACAGGCAAGTCGTGAGTTTACGGCGCAAGAAAAACAGCAGGCGGATAAGTTTTAATATTCGGGGCGAGTTAAGTAGTCGAGTGTTTAATTTTTTGTGCGAGTCGCGCGATAGAAAAAGTATTTTTAATTAAAAATACTGATTTTTCATTGACAGAAAAGCCTTGATAAGTATAATGCGCGCTCGTTTCAAGGGGTCGATAGCTCAGTCGGTAGAGCAGCGGACTTTTAATCCGTTGGTCGCGAGTTCGAATCTCGCTCGACCCACCAGTTTTAGTAGTAAAAGTTTTACCGCCGCCTTAGCTCAGTTGGTAGAGCAACCGCCTTGTAAGCGGTAGGTCATCAGTTCGAATCCGATAGGCGGCACCA
>JARCRQ010000027.1 GCA_029850585.1 Sideroxydans sp. | reverse complement strand
TCCGCTAACACTAAATTTTGCATATGCGTGATGCGCAGCTCGCCAAAACTAAATTGCTCCGCCAACGCTGCCGCCGCGTCCAACTGTTCCGCAGTCGCATCGCCCGGTGCGATGCCTGTCTTTTTCAGCGACAACACCACGGCTGCGTAACCCGCTTTCTTATGCGGTTTAACGCTACGTTTGACCCAGCTGGCAAAGGCAGAATTGTCTATGACGTTCAAATCCACATCGCTCAAGGCTAGATAGTTCGGTGCAACAAAAAATGCTGAGACGCGGTCGAGTTCAGCCTGCGTAATGGTGCATGCACCGCCTTTGGTGAATTGCCAATCGGCTTCGACTTGACGCTTAAATTCGGCGATGCCTAACGCCTTCACCAAAATTTTAATGCGCGCTTTATAGATGTTGTCGCGGCGACCGTATTCGTTATAAACACGCACGATAGATTCGCTGTAAGTGATGATGTGCTGCCAAGGCACAAAGTCGCAAATCTCAACGCCTATAACGGGTGTACGCCCTAAGCCGCCGCCTACCAAGACGCGAAAACCCACCTCACCCGCTGCATTTTTTACCGCTTGCAAGCCGATGTCGTGCACCGCAATTGCGGCTCGGTCATTCACCGCACCTGTAATCGCAAACTTAAATTTACGCGGCAAATAAGCGAACTCAGGATGGAACGTGCTCCACTGACGCAAAATTTCGGCGTAAGGGCGCGGGTCAACAATTTCGTCTTGTGCCACGCCCGCGAATTCATCGCTGGTAATGTTGCGAATGCAGTTGCCCGAAGTCTGATTGGCGTGCATTTCCACCGTCGCCAAGTCCGCCAAAATATCGGGCGCGTCTTGCAATTTGAGCCAATTAAATTGGATGTTTTGGCGCGTGGTGAAGTGCCCATAACCACGGTCATACTTGCGCGCAATATGCGCAAACATGCGCATCTGCGTGCTGCTCACCAAACCATACGGCACGGCAATGCGCAGCATGTAGGCGTGAATTTGCATGTACAGCCCATTTTGCAAACGCAAAATACGAAACTCGTCCTCACTCAATTCATCGTTCAAACGACGACGCACTTGATCACGAAATTGCGCGACGCGCTCGGCTTGGATTTGTTGATCAAAACTATCGTAGCGATACATGGTTTACGCCTCGTAACTTTTTGACACAGGCAGCAACTGCGCCGCTGCCAGCGGAAATTTTGCGCCGTATTGCAAAATATAAGCGACATCGGCATCTTCGTCGTGACGCAACGCCGCACCGATGTAAGCATGTTCGCCCGCCTGACCAATCACCACGCCAATGCGCCCGCCGCAGCCATTAAACCAACTGACCGACTTCGCTGTATTAGGTTTATTCGCACTCATTATTTTTCCTGACACTCATCGTTATTTATAAAAAACCATCTTCAAACCTATCAGCAGCAACATCGCCGCCAACACAGGACGCAGCACTTTTTCGGGGACTTTCGCGCTCAAATGGCTGCCGATATAAATGCCTGGCAAAGAGCCTAATAACAAGCTCGCCAGCAACACCAAGTCCACGGTGCCTAAGGCTAAATGTCCCATCCCCGCAATCGCGGTCAACGGCACAGCATGGGCAATATCCGTTCCGACAATTTTGACCGATGACATGCGCGGATACAAAAACAATAACGCCACCGTGCCCAACACACCCGCGCCTATCGACGAAATCGTGACCAATGCGCCGACAATCACGCCCGTGATAACCGTCGCGGCAGGCAAGTAACGATGATGCAGCTCATACACCGTACCGTCTTTACGCCGCGCTAATTTTTTAATCGCATCCTTCAGCAGCAAGGCGCAAGCGGTGGCGAGCAAGGCAACGCTCAATACGCTGGTGACCAAGCTGCGCAAGGTTTTTTCTTCCAAACCTAAATACTTCAACAGCAAAATCGTGATGACCGCAGCGGGTAAGCTACCGATTGCCAACAAACCTGCAACGCGCCAATCTACCGAGCCTTTGCGACTATGCACCCAACCACCCAACGACTTGGTGAGCGCGGCATACAACAAATCAGTTCCCACCGCTGTGGCAGGCGATACGCCAAAAAATAATACTAATAACGGTGTCATCAACGAACCGCCACCCACGCCCGTTACGCCCACAATCAGCCCAACCGCAAAACCCGACAGCGTATATAACCAATCCATTCCTGCTCACCAAAATAATTTCTGGCGCGCATTTTATGCGACCCGCTTTATATTGCTAAATACTTTTATGTTAATCTTTCATAACTTAATGGCATATAGAGATAAGCATGAATCTACAACAATTACGTTATCTCAATGAGATTGTCAGGCGCAATCTCAACATCTCGGAAGCCGCCGCCGCGCTCTACACCTCGCAACCAGGCGTAAGCAAGCAGGTGAAGTTATTGGAAGAAGAATTAGGCATCGAAATTTTTGTGCGGCACGGCAAGCGCATCGTGGCTTTGACCGAAGCGGGCGCAACTGTCTATACGATTGCACAGCGCATTTTGCATGAATCCGATAACTTAAAATTAGTCGGGCAAGAGTTTCAAGAGCAAGATTCTGGCACCTTGATTTTGGCGACCACCCACACCCAAGCGCGTTATATTTTGCCGCCCGTAGTGCAGCAATTTATCCAGCGGTATCCCAAAGTGAAACTCGGTTTACATCAAGGCAACCCCACTCAAATTGCCGCGCAAGTGCTCAATCGTGAAGCCGACATTGCCATCGCCACCGAGAGCCTCGACCAATATGAAGGGCTGATTACGCTACCGTGTTTTGATTGGCATCATTGCGTAGTCGTGCCGCCCAAACACCCCTTACTGAATGAAAAAAAACTCACACTGAGCAATTTAGCGCGCTACCCCATCGTCACTTACGACACCGCGTTTAGTGGGCGCAGCAAAATTGATGCGGCGTTTGCCCAAGCGCAAATCGAGCCGAATATCGCCCTCACTGCGATTGATGCTGATGTGATTAAAACCTATGTAGAGCTTGGCTTAGGCGTGGGCATCGTGGCGCAAATGGCATTTATTCCTGAACGCGATCGCCACCTCAAAATGTTAGACGCACAACATTTATTCAAGCCTTCCACCACGCGTTTGGCGGTGCGCAAGAACGAGTATTTGCGCGGCTACACTTACGACTTCATCGAATTATTCGCCCCGCATCTGACGCGCAAAGTGGTGGATAAAGCGATGCAAAAAGGCAGCTAGTCGCGGCTAATGGTTAGCCTGTGGGAGCTTGATTTATCGAGCGATGGTTACGATGCGGAATCGCTCGATAAATCGGCCTCCTACAAACCCAATCCCCAATTCCAGAATCCTGCCTTATCATGCCGCCCATGAAAAAAATCACGCTCGTTCTACTGTTATGTGTTTCGCCACTCGCGAGCAGCGAAGGCTTGCCCGACTTGGGCGATGTCTCGCAAGCCGCCTTGTCACCCGCGCAAGAACGACAAATTGGGCAACAAAGCATGTTGCAAATTCGTGCCAGTCGGCAATTTTTAGACGATCCTGAAGTCAATGATTACCTCAATCAATTAGGCTCTAAGTTGGTGGAATTTAGCGGCGAACCCTCACTAGGCTTTGAGTTTTTTGCCATGAATGACGAGGCTGTCAATGCCTTCGCCATGCCTGGCGGCTTTGTCGGCGTGAATGTCGGCTTGCTGCTCATTACGCAAAGCGAATCGGAATTAGCCTCGGTGCTGGGACACGAAATCGCGCATGTGACGCAACACCATTACGCGCGCTTATTGAACGGCACCAAAGGCGACGGGCTGGCTTCAATGGCGGCGATTGCGGTGGCAATTTTGGCGGCGCGCAACAACCCGCAAACCGCCACCGCCGCGATTGTCGGTGCGCAAGCGCGCGCGGTACAAAAGCAACTCGACTTCACTCGCGTCCATGAACAAGAAGCCGATCGCATCGGTCTGGACACCTTGCAAAAGGCGGGCTTCAACCCGCACGCCATGCCCGAATTTTTAGACCGCTTGCAACATGCCACACGCCTCGTCGAAGGCAACGCACCCAACTATTTGCGCACCCATCCGATTACCAGCGAACGCGTCGCCGACATCGAAAATCGCGTCAGCAAACAGCCTTATCGTTTAATGCAAGACAGCCTAGATTTTCAACTGGTACGCACCAAACTCATCGCTGCACAAAAAACTAGCGCGGACGCGTTGAGCTATTTTGAGCAAGCGGTGCATGGCGAAAAATTTGGCAATCCGATTGCGCAGCGTTACGGTTTAGTGCTGTCGCTATTACGCGTGCAAAACCTCGCCCGCGCCACACTTGAGATGCAGCAACTGCAACTGCTGGCAAAAAATAACGCGCTCATCGACACCCTCGCGGGACGCGTCAAACAAGCCAACAATGCCAGCGACAGCTTGGCGTTTTATCGCAACGCGCTGCAAAACTATCCGCAACATCGCGCACTGGCATACGCCTATGCCGAGGCGTTGCTACAAGCTAACCAAGCAGAGTTAGCCAGCAAAATTTTAGCCGAGCGCGTCAATCGTTACCCTGCTGATACGCGTTTATATCAACTGCAAGCTCGCGCCTATGCCGCGCAAAATAAACAGCTCGAACACCATCATGCCTTGGCATACAGCGCGGCATGGCAAGGCAATTTAAGCGGCGCGATTGAACAACTAGAGATAGCCAAACAAGCAGGCGGCAACTTCTACCAAATGTCGATTATCGAAAGCGACCTCAACGAACTGCGCGAGCTACTCGGCGCACGCAGCAAAAAATAACGCGCTGCGCATGAACATAAAAAAGCCGACTGTTGAAGGTCTGCTTTTTTGCGTTTTGAAACGCAGATTCAAGTCAGGTGGTGCACTTCCAACTTGAATCTAAGGTTGCACTTCGGTGTTGAATCCGCCTTTGGAATGTCGCGTTAGGCAACATCGAAAAAATTGCCGAGGCTCTCAAAGTCGAACCGTGGCAGCTGCTTGTTCCGCCGCAAGCGACTCGCCACCCAACTTAGTAACAGCTACGGGTATAATCCGCCGCTTATTTTTTGCCTCACCCGCGCGCACTCCAGATGAATATCCTTTACGAAGAAGACGGCAGTTTCAAGGTCGGCAGCATCATGTCCGACAACACCAGCTCACTCCAAATTGAAAGCCTATCGGGCAAGCGCAGCAAAATTAAAGCTACTAGCATCATGCTGCGTTTTACCCAACCTGCGATGGATGTTTTTATGGCGCAAGCCGATGCCATGGCGGAGCAAATCGAGGTGGAGTTTTTATGGGAATGTTGCCCGCCCGATGAGTTCGCATTTGAGCAAACCGCTGAGGAATACTATGGGCATAAACCCAGTTCTTTAGAAGCGGCGGCGGTGATGTTGCGTTTGCATGGCGCACCAATTTATTTTCATCGCAAGGGCAAAGGTCGCTATCGCGCCGCACCTACCGAAGTGCTCAAAGCCGCGCTCGCGGGGGCAGAAAAAAAGCGTCAGCAATTAGCGTTGCAAGCGCGCTTTATCGAGCAACTCAGCAAGTTTGAATTGCCTGAAGAATTCAAAGACCACATCAACAATCTGCTCTACCAGCCTGACCGCAACACCTTGGAAGTTAAGGCATTGGAAGCGGCGTGTGCGGTGACGCATTTGTCCGCTGCACACTTGCTGCACCAGTGCGGCGCGCTGCCTTCCACGCACGCTTACCACTTCAATAAATTCTTGTTCGAGAACTTCCCCAAAGGCACGGGCTTTCCTGAAATTGAAATTGCCACATGGGACGAGTTGCCGTTGGCTAGCGCGCAAGCATTCAGCATAGACGATGCCAGTACCACCGAAATTGACGATGCCTTTTCATTGGAAAAATTAGCCAATGGCAACTGGCGGGTCGGCATCCATATCGCCGCGCCCGCACTCGGTTTGCTGCGTGATTCAGCGGGCGATAAATTGGCGGGCGGCAGACTTTCTACCGTGTATATGCCCGGTCAAAAAATCACCATGTTGCCCGACAGCGTGGTGCAAGCCTTCACGCTCAACGCCGATCGCGTCTGCCCCGCACTGACCATGTATGTCGATGTCGCTCCTGACACCTTGCTCATCACAGAAACTTTTAGTCGCGTTGAGCGCGTACATATCGCGGCGAATTTGCGCCACGACACGCTAGAGCCCTTGTTCAATGAAGAGAGCTTGGCAGCGGGTCGCATGGATTACGCTTACGCACCCGAATTAAAGTTACTGTGGGATTTTGCCAACAAGCTGGAAGCCTTGCGCGGTAAGGCTTCAGACAACAGCACGCAAATGGATTACAACTTTACTATCGACAACGATGTGGTGAGCATCACCACGCGCCGACGCGGTTCGCCGATTGATAAAGTGGTTTCCGAGCTGATGATTTTGGTGAATAGCGCGTGGGGCAAACAGTTAGACGAGCATGGTTTCCCTGGCATTTATCGCACCCAAAATAATGGCAAAGTAAAAATGAGCACCGTCGCAGCACCCCATCAAGGCTTGGGCGTGACGCATTACGCATGGTCGAGTTCGCCACTGCGCCGCTATGTCGATATGGTCAATCAACGCCAAATTATTGCGATGTTGGCGGATGCCGAACCCGTCTATCCAAAGAATGACCCCGCGCTGTACGCGGTGTTGCGTGACTTTGAAACCATGTATGGCATCTATAACGACTTCCAAAGACAGATGGAACGCTACTGGTGTCTGCGTTGGTTGCAGCAAGAAAAAGCAGCAGTTGCAGCCGATGGCGAAGTTGTTATTAGCGGTTCGGTCATCCGCGAAAACTTGGTGCGCGTCAGCAACATTCCGCTGGTGTTCAAAGCGCATTCCATGCCTGAGCAAGTGCCGCACACCAAGGTTACTTTGGGCGTGGGCGACATCGACTTACTCGATTTGAATCTGCATACGCGCTTTATTGCCGCCGAAGTGCCCACCCCAGTGGTGGAGGTTGCGGCTTGATTAAGTCATCGCAAAAATTGTTAATCGGCGCGATGTTAGGTTCAGTCGCATTCCATGCTTTTGCAATATGGGGCGTGGGCTTGGTGTTACCCGACCCCAAAAAAATGTTGAGCTTCACGCAGCCTTTGCAAGTGGTGCTCGTCAACAGCAAATCCAAATCTAAACCCGTTCAAGCCGATGCTTTGGCGCAAGCCAATTTAGATGGCGGTGGCAACACCGAAGCCGACAAGCAAGCCAAAACGCCGCTGCCCACTTTGCAAGACGATGCGCGTTTTACGCCTGAGCAAAAAGCCAAAAGCGTCGCAGCCCTAGAAGCCGAAACGCAACGCCTGCTCACGCAACTCAAAAACGACCGCAGCGTGGCAAAACCCGAACCGATTAAAAAGCTCGCCAGCAGCACCATCACGGGCGAAGACTTGCTGCAAAAGAGTTTGGAAATTATTCGTCTCGAAGCACAGATTGATAAAAATCACGAGGCGTATCAAAAGTTGCCACGGCGTAAATTTATCGGTGCGCGCACCCAAGAATATCGCTTCGCGCAATACATCGAAGACTGGCGCGTAAAAATTGAACGCATCGGCAATTTGAATTATCCCGAACAAGCGCGCAGCCAACAGCTGTTCGGCAAACTGCAACTCAGCGTGTCGATACGCGCCAACGGCACACTCGAAAACGTCGAAGTCGATCGCTCGTCAGGGCATCGCATCCTAGATGCAGCGGCGGTGCGCATCGTCAAACTCGCCGCCCCCTACGCGCCCTTGCCCGACGACATTAAACGCGATACCGACATCCTCACCATCACTCGCACTTGGTCGTTTACGCAGTCGGATCATTTAGAGAGCGAGTAGGGAAAAGCCGTCGCGAGTGATAGCTGGCATAGTCGTGAGTAACAACTATGCACCTGCTGAACTCGCGACTAACACAACTAACCACCACTCCACTCACCATGCCCAACCGCCTGCTTCGTCATCAACTCACCCTCCTCGGCGTAGTAGGTGTCGCTTACATTTTGTCGTTCTTTCATCGCTTCGCGCCCGCCGCGATTGCGCAAGATTTGCAGCTTACTTTCCATGCCAGCAGTGCTGAATTAGGCAGTCTCGCGGCGACCTATTTTTACGTTTATACGGTGATGCAAATTCCCACTGGCGTGCTGACCGACACTTGGGGGCCGCGTCGCATCGTCACGCTAGGTGGGCTGATTGCGGGCATAGGCTCAATTATGTTTGGCATGGCAGATAGTTTGACGGCTGCGTCGATGGGGCGATTGCTGGTGGGCTTGGGCGTGTCGGTGATGTTTATTTCACTGCTCAAACTGAATGCGAATTGGTTTCACGATCGCCATTTCGCCACCATGACGGGGGTCACGGTGTTGCTCGGCAATGTCGGCTCGTTTTTCGCCACGGCTCCCTTGAGTGCCTTGCTCAGCGTGGTTTCATGGCGCAGCGTGTTTGTCGCGCTTGGGCTGGTGTCGATTATTTTGGCGGGCTTGGCGGCTTGGTTGGTACGCAACCAACCACAGGACATTGGCATGAAAAGTTTGCGTGAATTAGACGGACACGCCGCCCATGCCGCGCACACGGGACACTGGTTAGACGGACTCAAAACCGTGCTAAAAAATCGCGCCACCTGGCCGGGCTTGGTGGTCAGTTTAGGCATGGCTGGGTCGCTGTTCGCCTTTGGCGGTTTATGGGCAGTGCCGTTTTTGCAAGACGCGTACGGCATGAGCCGTACCCTCGCCAGTGCGCACACATCCACGCTGATTGCGGGCTTCGCCTTAGGCGCGTTTTTCATCGGCTCGCTGTCGGATAAATTAGGCAAACGCAAACCCGTGATGCTCGCCGCCGCCAGCCTCTATTGCCTCGCATGGTTGCCTTTTTTGGCGCATTTAGAATTGCGCGGCGGCTTGAGTTACGCGCTGTTTTTTGTGATGGGGCTGGGCGCATCAGGCTTTACCTTGACTTGGTCGTGCGCCAAAGAAGTCAACCCGCACGCCTTGTCAGGCATGGCAACTAGCGTGGTCAACACGGGCGGGTTTTTAGGCACCGCCATGTTGCAACCCTTGGTCGGCTGGGCGATAGACGCACAGCACAGCACCGCCCTGACACGCAGCTTTAGCGACTACCAAACGGGCATCGCACTACTGTTTGGCTTTGCGCTACTCGGTGTACTTGCCGTGCTATTTATTAAAGAAACACACTGTTGCTATGTTCAAGGCAATTAGTCATTGCCCCCTGCAAATCTCACGCGTAGAGTGCCACAACTTTTTTACACGACGCTAACAATATGAGCCACGCCGCCCCGCAACAAAAACTCCCCATTCTGGTACTTGGCGCAATTGGCGTGGTGTTCGGCGACATCGGCACGAGCCCTTTATACGCACTCAAAGAAACCTTCGCGGGACATCATCCTTTACCCGTCATCGAGGCCAATGTACTCGGCGTATTGTCGGTAATGTTCTGGACCATCATGCTGTTGGTGTCGCTCAAATACGTCACGATTATGATGCGCGCGGACAATCATGGCGAAGGCGGTTCGCTGGCATTACTGGCGTTAGCCAGCGACTTAACGGGGAAAAACTTCCGCTACAAAGGACTGCTTGCCGCGCTCGGCATTTTTGCCGCCGCGCTGTTTTACGGCGACAGCATGATTACTCCCGCCATTTCGGTACTCTCTGCGGTAGAGGGCTTAAACGTCGTCGCACCGCAATTAAGCCACTATATTGTGCCGATTACGGTGTGCATTCTGACCCTGCTATTTATGGTGCAAAAACACGGCACAGGCTTAATGGGCTTGGCATTTGGGCCGATTATGATTGGCTGGTTTTCCTGCTTAGCACTACTCGGCGGTTTGGCAATCGCACAACACCCGCAGGTTTTATACGCACTCAACCCGCTCTATGCGTATCAATTTCTCACCACCGATTTTTGGCTGTCTTTTTTAACGCTGGGGGCAGTCGTGTTAGCCGTCACAGGGGGCGAGGCTCTGTACACCGACATGGGACATTTCGGTAAATTTCCGATACGACTGTCTTGGTTTGGGTTTGTCTTACCCGCTTTGGTGTTGAATTATTTTGGGCAAGGCGCGCTATTACTGAACCAGCCCAGCGCAATTGAAAATCCCTTCTTCTTGCTCGCCCCTGCTTGGGCGATGTTGCCGATGGTGTTGCTTGCCACCGCCGCCACCGTTATCGCGTCGCAAGCGGTTATTTCGGGCGCGTTTTCAGTGGCTCATCAATCCGTGCAAATGGGCTTTTTGCCACGCATGGAAATCTGTCAAACCTCGGATAAAGCACAAGGTCAAATCTACGTTCCTATCACCAACTGGACGCTGTATGTAGCCGTCGTTTATTTAGTACTGACCTTCCAAAACTCCAGCAATCTGGCCGCCGCTTATGGCATTGCCGTGACAGGAACGATGATGATAGACACCGTGTTGATTGCCTTTGTCTTATTTGCTTGGCGTTGGTCACCGCTGCTGCTCGTGCCACTCATCGGCACGCTGTTCTGCGTTGACTTTGCCTACTTCGCCGCCAACGCAATCAAAATTCCGCAAGGCGGCTGGTTTCCCTTAGGTATTGCGATTATTTCTTTCACCGTGCTCACCACTTGGCGACGCGGCAGACAGTTGTTATGGGACGAAGTGAAACGTCTTAGTGTGCCCGTAGAAGCCGTATTGACTGGCGCGGCCAGCATTCCACGCGTGAAGGGAGCGGCGGTGTTTTTAGTC
>JARCRQ010000026.1 GCA_029850585.1 Sideroxydans sp. | reverse complement strand
ACCCCCACCTCCGCCGCCACATGACACTACCGCTGCTGCGCAAGCTGCTAATACTGCTAAGCCCATTATTTTTTCTTTCCACATACGTCACACTCCTAAGCTAGCTGCCACGATTAAGAACCACTACTCATAAACTTTTTGATAACGCTACGCCCACATACCATTCTTTAGGCGGATTAAGATTGGCTTGCAGCCCCGTATTGAGCTCTAACATCGCGCCGCCCAACACGGGCGTAGCGGCAAAAATACCCGCTTTAGCGATGCGATAATTTTGTCCCGCCTGCAAGCCTAATTCAGGGCCAAACCGCCAGTCCCAGCGGGGCTGATAACCTAGGCGCAGATGACTCCAGTACGAGCTTGAGCCAATCGCGTAATTCGCCATAAAGTCGGCATCGGTCTGCGCCGTAAATTGATATTTGAGCTGCACTTGTGGCAATAAAATAACCGCTCCACCTTGCTTACCTGTGGCAGGAATGAACGGCGTTTGGCTAGTATGTTGATAACCCAAACTCGCCGACAAACCTACCGCCGCATCCCCCGCCGTCCATTGATAACCCATGCCGCCACGCACGCCAGGCACGGTTGCCTGCACCTTCACCAACTGCCCATTTTGCACGGTGGTGTAGTTGTAATTTAGCCATGAGGCAAACGCCAATACATGCCAACCGTGCTGGAGCGTACTACCCGCCATAGGCGCGATATAACCCGCATGAGTGTAAGCATTGCTCGCTGAAAATTCTGAACCCACCAACACAATGGCTGGCTCATCCGCCGCATAAACACAGCCTGAGGTGGCAAGCAGCCCTACCATCGCTAATTTTTTAAGCACACCGCTCTCCTAACAGTTACGGGGCAGGATGACGCCGCACGCGATACAACTTTAACAAACGCGGTATCAGCCACACCAGCACGGCAATCAACAGCAGCAAGGCAAACAAGGCAAACCACGGATGTTGCGAGGCAAAAATGCCTAAGCCACCACGCAAACCAAATGCTGAAATCGGCGTGACTTCCACGGGGATGGTATGCACCACGCTGTCCTCCGGATGCCAAAAAGCCAGCTTGCCATTGAGCTGTCCCCAATGTCCAAATCCCGTCAGCGTATCTATGCCATGCGCCAATAAGGCGGGGGTTTCGGCACTAAATACCGTCCAATCCCCCGCGCGGCGCGCATATGCCATGGCAAATACTTGTTCACTTAAATCAGCCGAGAGTTCGACCGTGGCACGCGTGTGCTGCGCAGCAGGCGGGGTTAGCTCAAAAAAATCACGCCAAGCAGGCGACAACCAGGTGTAAGCAGAATTCCCCAACGGTGCACTCGCAACGGGCAGCGGTAGTGCGTAATGGGTACTGGCAACTAGATGGCTTTGCGCGGCGGCAGGCAGTAGCGATTTTTTGCCCACCACCCAGGCCGCCCCCGCTTGCTCATCTGGCGCACCTAAAGCCAAACTGACATGCCATAAAGGGCGTTTTTGCACCTGGGTTAATTTAGCCACTAAAGTTAAGCCCGCCGAGAGCGTATCCACATCGTTATCCAGCAAAGCCAAAGTGAGCGGCTCAGGGGATAGGCTTAAGCTGACTTCGCCAGTATGGGCAAACAAACTCAAATCAGGTTCATCCAAACTGCTGCCACCTAAGCGTTCCAAGGTGGAATCGTCATACACCGTGACCGCCAAATTACCGAGAAAAAACGGCGAACATTTGCCCCCTTGCGCAAGCGGAATCAACACGGGTTTGAGTTCGAGCTTATTCCAACCCGCATTCAACGCGGTGCTAGGTACGCTCACCGAATAGTCATGGTATTGACCGACTTTATCGTCATTCAAGGGAATGCTGCCGACCAAGACATTATTAACTAACACGTTCATCGCTGACTGTGGCGACATGCCCGCCGCATACGCTAAATGCACGCGCATTTGCACTCGCCCTTGCCAACGATCATTCCAAAAATTCATGCTCTCGCCTGCCACATCAAAGCCGCGCAAAGTCTGGGTTTTATAACCCAACGCTTGTAAGGGAATGACGGTCTGCGCTGCCGCACGCACGGCGGTCACAGCGGGCAAGTTAGCCAATTTAGGCAGGTCAAATTTAGCGAGGCTGACCCAAGCTAAATTTGGCAAGGGCAATTCATGTAGGGCAAACACCTGCGCCAAACGCAACAACTGCGCTTCATCATCGGCTGCCAACAATACCAAGTTGCGGGTGGCATCCCCTGGCAAGGCGCGCACCGCTAACACCGCCGTTTCTGTGCTGGGCACATTCAGCTCGGCTAACCAGGGCGCGAGTTCGGCGCGGGTCCCTAGCAGCACCACCTGCCCTTGTGCCGGCCAGACTTCTTGATAGCGTTCGGTGAACACTTTGATGGGCACATATTCATAACGTAACGCCACGCCCTGCACCACTGCCGACATCGCTTGCAGCTGTCCTAAGGTGGGGGCTTGATGGGTTAACACATGCAGTTCGGGACGTTTCAGCCAAGTGGTTTTGTCGAATACTTGGTTTAAGTTATCCAACAACAACGGCGTGCTGCGCGCACTGGAGGTCAGGGTGAAATGTGATTTTTCTAAATCAAGCTGTGTCCAAAGCTCAGGGGCTAACGGCGTTTCACAGCCTTCGCCATAATGCTGTATGGCTTGTAAGCGGATGCGGTTGTAGCCTGGTTTAAGCGCGCCGACTGGCACGGGCATATCGACATTTAGTTTTGACGCATTGCCGTTTAAGTGCAGTTGACCTATAACTTGCTCGTTCACGCTTACCACTAGCTGTGACGGCGCAATCAGCACATTCGACAGCGTGCCGCGCAAACTGAGCTGCGCAGTATGCAAATTACGTCGCGCCGAGACGGGCAAGGTGATGCTCAAGCTGGCATCACTACCGTGCAAACTCGCCATATCGTGTTCAGCAAACAATTCCGCAAAGGTCAATTCGGTGCTCTCGATATTAGCGGGGTTAACCTTGAGTGGCTTGAGCAGAAAAGGGGGTACGAGCGAACTCGTACGAGTCACGCGTTGCGGAATTTCCGCGCTCATTTGCAACGCCCAAGTGTTCGCCATGCCCATAAGCACAGCCAGTAACATCCATCTATTCATTTTTATCCTAAAGAACCGAGCTTCGGCTTAACTAAATTTTTTATAATTTGGCGGCGCACAATAAACAGCAAATGCGCGCCACCTTTGAACACACTAGTATAGATGAGCCACACTAAACTCCCTATTACCGTCTTGCCTTTATGACGTTGTTGGTTATTACGCAGTAATTGCGCGCTCGAACCAAACGCCACCGCTGCAATCAAGCGTTCATCGGCAATGCTCGCGGGCTGGTAACTCAGCCCCACATAATGCGCACCTTGCGGATTGTGCCAATGCCAGCGAATGCCCGCCCAACAAGCGACACCACGCTGCGGAAACAGCACTTGCACCTCTGTCCCGATAGGCGGCAACAGCGCGGCTTCGGGCAACAAAATTTGCAGTCCTGACATAGAGGCATTGACCATTGCCGCTGCTTGCTGCGGGCTTTCTCCCCAGCGCATTTCTATGGCTTCTTGATGTGCGACGCGTGGCTCTTTGCGCGGCTGACGCTGTTCAAATAAAACGCCCAACATGCCGAGTAAAAACAAGGCATCCAATACCGCCCAAAATTCCACAAATATAATCATGCCGCGATGCGCTGGCTCATCTATATAACGCCATACCCCAAAGGCAATACTGATCAGATTGAGCGATAAAAAGATATAAAACGGCCAAGCCAATTCAGAGATAAATGACTCGTTCAAATCTTCACCTTTAGGCGTGACCTTAAAGGTGGGAGCGCGCGGTTTGCGCACCACCGCCACTAATGCCCAGGTGACAAAAATCGCTTGCGCCGTTTCATACAGTTGCGACATAAATGGCCAGCGCACCCGACCATAAAAATACTGCGTGGTAATCAGTGCCGCCAACATTTGCGGCAAGGCATACACCATCAATTCTTCATTGGTGGTGTCGCATAAATTAGCACTAAAAAATAAGAACACGATAGGTGAACACAACATCGCCAAACGCGATAGCGCAAAGCCCCAATAGAATGCAAAGTTGGTGTAAAGCAGCCGCTGCACCAGGCTCAAATTAGGAATCAGCCAAGGATTTTTGAGCATAAAAATTTGCAACATACCTTGCCCCCAACGGGAGCGTTGCAAAATAAAGCCAGAATAGGTTTCTGGCTGCAAACCCGACACCATGGGGCGATTAAAGTACATGGTGCGATACCCTAAACTCATCGCATCTAACGTTGTTTCGGCATCTTCGGTAATGGTTTGCCCAGCAAAGCCCCCCACCTCATCCAGCACCGAGCGGCGCAACATCGCCGCCGAACCGCAAAAAAACGACGCGCCCCAAAAATCTAAACCCGGTTGAATCACGTCATAAAATAATTCGTTCTCGGCTGGCGAGGCTTGAAACGTATCGAGGTTGCGCTCTAGCGGATCGGCGTTAATAAAATTGTGCGGGGTCTGCACTAAAAATAATTTAGGGTCGTGCAAAAAGAATCCCACGGTATTCTTTAAGAAATCTTGCGTGGGAATATGGTCACAATCCAAAATTAAAATCAGCGCGCCGTTGGTAAAATTCAAGGCACTATTTACATTGCCCGCCTTGGCATGCAGATTTTTTTCACGCGTCAAATAACCCGCACCAAACTTGGCTGCCAGTGCCTGCAACTCGGCTTGTCGCGTGCGCGCTTGGCGGGCTTTTTCGGGGTTGGCATCGTTACATTTTTGCGCCGTGCCACCATCATCCAAAATGTACACGTGCAATTTTTCGCGCGGATAATCAATCTGCGTCGCAGCGATGATGGTGGGATACAAAATGGCGGGATCTTCGTTGTAAGTGGGCACATAAACATCCACATGCGGCCACAAATTTTGATCCGCTGGCAAGGCTAAGGGCTCACGTTCCAAAGGACTGATATTGGAAAAAAAGCCAAACAGGGTAGTCACAAAACCATAAAACTCGGCGAGGAACAACGCCAGCCCAAACACCGCACTCAAAAAACCAAACGCCATCGGCAAGGTTTCGGTGGCACGCCAATACAAATACCGCCATGCTAAAAAAGTGGCGATACCGATGATCAACAGCCGCAAAGCCAAGGTAATTTTTTTATCGCGAACATGATAAGAAATCACATAAGCATGGAACAACACCCCCAGCAACACCAAGCCTATCAAGCCGCCCGTCTTTAATCCAACTTGCAAAGTCGCCGCATACAAAATGGTCGCCAGTGCGGCGACCATGATAATAAGCGTGGCTAAAGTGTAGCGAGGGGTAGCGTTCATTTATTCGTGCGGTAATTGTTATTGTATAAAGCCATGATGCAAAAACTTGCGCTTAAGGTTTTTACCCTACGCAAAAAAGTGCGCGATTGTAATCAACTTTTAGCCAGCTCACTGACCACTTATCCGCGCATATAACCGCTTATCAGAACAGCCCTATTTGACGTGTGGTCGCATCAAATTCGGTGCGCGGAAAATTCGCTAAGTCGTTCAACATGGCTAGTAACTGCGCTTCGTCTAACACCGCCACGCCAAGCTCGTGCGCCTTGTCCAGCTTGCTGCCCGCTTCACTGCCCGCCACCACATAGTCGGTTTTTTTTGACACGCTACCACTAACTTTTGCGCCCAAATTTTCGAGTTTTTCTTTGACCGCTTCACGGCTCAACGTCGGTAGCGTGCCAGTGATAACAAAGGTCTTTCCCGTCAATGGCAGTATGGTTGCGGCTTGCATCTCGACCTCTGTCCAACTCACGCCGCAGGCGCGTAATTGCTCTATCACTTCGAGGTTATGCGGCTCGCGTAAAAACGCTAACACACTCTGCGCCACAATCGGACCGACATCGCGCACGGCTAACAAACTCGCCTCGTCCGCCGCCAACAACTGCGCCAAATTACCGTAGTGTTTTGCCAAATCTTTAGCGGTGGTTTCGCCCACATTGCGTATGCCTAAAGCGTAGATGAAACGCGCCAAGGTGGTGTGTTTGCTGTGCTCGATGCCCGCCAATAAATTCAGCGCGGATTTTTCACCCATGCGTTCCAAATTGACTAAAGCTAGCAGCCCTAAACGATACAAATCAGCAGGGGTGCGCACCATATTGGCATCGACTAATTGCTCAACTAATTTATCCCCTAAGCCGTCCACATTCATGGCACGGCGACTGGCGAAATGCAGCAAGGCTTGCTTCTTTTGCGCGGGACAAAACAAGCCACCCGTGCAACGCGAGACCGCCTCATCGGCAGCCTTGGCAATCTGCGAACCACACACGGGACACATGGTCGGCATGATGAATTCTGGTGCATCACTAGGGCGATTTTCGATGATGACGCGCGCCACTTCCGGTATCACATCGCCCGCACGCCGCACCACCACGGTGTCGCCGATGCGCACATCTTTGCGGCGTATCTCGTCCTCGTTATGCAGCGTCGCATTGGTCACCGTCACGCCGCCGACAAACACGGGGGCTAAACGCGCCACAGGCGTGAGCGCGCCAGTACGTCCCACTTGAATGTCGATGGCGAGTAATTGCGTGGTGGCTTCTTCGGCAGGAAATTTATGCGCGATGGCAAAGCGCGGCGCACGAGACACAAAACCTAGTTGCTGTTGCAGTACCGTGTCGTTGACTTTATAGACCACACCGTCGATGGCGAACGGTAAATCAGCGCGCAATTTGCCGATGTCGTGATAAAAATCCAGCAGCCCTGCCACGCCTTGCACGACACGGCGTTGCTTGGCCACCGCTACGCCCAATTTTTGCAGCATTGCCATTTGTTGATGATGCTCATGCGGCAACGTCAGCCCCTCGCAACGCCCCACGCCATAAGCAAAAAAGCTCAACTTACGTTTGGCGGTAATACGCGAATCAAGCTGGCGCAACGCTCCCGCCGCCGCGTTACGCGGGTTAACAAATTCCTTCTCGCCGTTATCACGTTGCATGACATTGAGCGCGGCAAAATCATCGTTAAACATCAGCACTTCGCCGCGCACTTCCAGCTCAGCAACGGGCTCATTTAAGCGCAGCGGAATGTCGCGCACAGTACGCAAATTTTCCGTGACATCCTCGCCCACATTGCCATCGCCGCGCGTCGCGCCCTGCACAAAAATGCCGTCGCGATACGTCAAGGTAATCGCCAAACCGTCGAACTTAGGCTCAACCGCATATTCGATTTCAGCCAAGCCCAACGTCTCACGAATACGCGCATCAAAGGCGCGCACTTCGGCTTCAGAAAAAGCATTGTTGAGCGACAACATCGGCGTGCGATGCGCAACTTCTTGGAAAATTTTGAGCGGTGCGCTACCGACGCGTAAGGTAGGAGAATCGGGGCTTTGCAGTGCTGGGTGGTCAGCTTCTAGGGCTTGCAGTTGGCGAAATAATTGGTCGTATTCCGCGTCCGAAATCGTCGGCGTATCGAGTGTGTAATAGGCGTGATTGTGTTGCTCGATTTGGCTGCGCAAAGCAGCAATTTTTGCGGCGGGATTCATGTCCAGCAGCCCATTAAGAAAATAACCGGCGGGCTTGCGCGCTGCCAGGTTCGATATGCTGGGCTAACATTTTGGCTTCGACAGCGGCGATTTGCGCGCGGATGCGTTCCAATCCGCTGGCACTTAATACCACGCGCTGATCATCGACTAAATTGAGTTGCAAATCGTGTGCTAAATTTTTAGCCACCGCGCACATCGCGGCGAATTGTTGCACGGGGTTTGCCACGCGCGGCACGTCTAATAACAAGGTCAGTCCGCTGCTAGTCGCCTGCGCTAAGGTGTGATGTTGAAACGGCGAACTATCTTGATTGATGAGGTGAAACAAGCTCTGTCCTGTCACGTTAAAAGCGTGCAACGCGCCATCGGATTCAAGCTGCATTCCTTGCAAACTGGCTGCTTCCACAATGTTGCTGGCGCGCAAGCTGCGCCCTGTACTCGCCAATAAATTGATGCCCACCATCTGATCGACTGCGGCACACCAAGCATCTAGCTCGACCGCGCGTTGATGCGCATCCGCCACATCGGGCACACTAATTTCGGCTTGAATATCATGCGCGATACCAAGCACTAAATCGCGAAAATCAGCCAACTTGGTGAGATTCACCGCGCCGCTGCGGTCGGCTAATTGCAAGCTCAAACGCAGCTTCACATACAAAGTTGCACTGTCCGCAATGACGCGTTCCCACACCGCACTATTGATACCTAAACCACACACTTGCACGGGTTTGCCAAAGTCAAAACGGCGTGACCAAAACACTTGCAGCGTTGCCGCAGGACTGGGCTCGGACAGGGTTAATTCGATTATAAAATCGCTACGATTATTGACGAGCCCACACGACTCATCCAACACGCTAGACGAGGTGAAAGTTTCCGTTACCGCGAGGTCTTCCGCCAGCGCATTGAAAACATGCTCGACGGGTGCTTGATGCGCATCATATAAAGCATCTCCCGCGTTCACTTTGAACGCCTCGCCAAACTTACGATGATATTGACGTTGCTGCCACCAGCCCGCGCCATACACAATCACGATGACACCCAATCCGATGGCTAATAATGCCGCTTGCAAATCACTCATACGGTTTTCCTAAATGCTGGGCAAAAAAAATTAAGCGCGAATTATCGCAAGAACTATTGGATTTTGGGAATCTAAATAGCTTGCTCTATCAATTGAAATATCTAAGCAAGACTAGGCGCGAACAAAAAATGACGACGACGCATAGATGACTATGTAAGGAGTAATTTTTTGCTTGTCCTCAGGCGTTGTAGCTGGGGGTGAGCAACACCGTATTGCGACGAGATTTCAATTGATAGGCATCTAATCGCGCAGCAAAGTCATCACGGGCAGTTGCAAACTACGGCGCGCAATAAAACTGGCGGCAAGCACCACCAACGCCATGCCGCCGAATATGCCGATGAGCCACACGCTGGCACTGATTTGATAAGGGATTTCCAACACCCAACGCGACACCGCCCAAGCTAAAACGGACGCACCCGCTGCGGCAAACGCGCCACTGATTGCACCTAACCAAGCAAACTCGGCACGCTGTAAACGGCGCAAATACAAAGCGTTTGCGCCTAGCGTACGCAAAATCGCGTAACTTTTAGCGCGCTCATCTTGCGTGGCTAACAGTGCCGCATACAACACCAGCACACCACTCAACAGGGTAAATAAAAACACCGCGCTCACGGTCTGCGCAATCTGCGCGATGATGCCCTGCACTTGCGCAATCACGCTGCTGGTATCTATCACTAACAGATTGGGAAACTGGCGCGATAAAGCATCGCTAAAGCTCGGTTTATCGGGCGGCACATACACGCTGGCGAGATAACTTTCAGGCATATCACGCAACACATCGGGCGTGGTAATCACAAAAAAATTCACCTTCATCGAGTCCCAAGCGACACGGCGCAAACTGCTAACGCGTGCGGTGAACGTCGTGCCTGCCACGTCATAAGTCAGCGTGTCGCCTAACTGTATGCCTAACGTTTTGGCGATGCCTTGCTCGACCGATAACTCATTGCGCGCCTCCGCCTGCCACCATTGCCCCGCTACCAGCTCGTTCCAAGACGGCAGTGTGTCGCGATAGGACAAATTAAATTCGCGCTCGACCAAGGCTTGCGCGCGCGGCTCGCTAAAACTAGCTGCGTTAATTGGTCGCTCGTTAATCGCCAGCAAACGCCCGCGCACCATAGGCAACAGCGCAGGCGGGGCAACATGATTACGCGTAAAAAAATCGCTGAGGGCGGCTTGTTGGTCGGGCTGGATATTCACGATAAAACGATTTGGTGCGTCGCTAGGCAACTTGCCTTGCCAGCTTGCCAACAAATCGGCGCGCACCAAGGTCAACACCAGCAACGCCATGCCGCCCAAACTCAAGGCGACGATTTGTAACGCCGCGCCATGCCGCGCTAAATTGCGCACACCTAAGCGTTCGGGGGCGGCAAAAAAATCTGCGTAACGCGCCAGTACGCGCAATAAAAGTTGCGCCAACAGCGCGAATAAAATCAGTCCCGCGCTTATCGCCGCCAACACCAATAAGCCCAGCTTCCAACTGCCTGCTTGCCACACAAACAGCCCCGCTAAAACCACGCCTGCCAGCGCGTAAGCCAAACCCACACTGGCTTCAGGTGCGGCTAACTCGCGGCGTAACACGCGTAACGGCGAGGCTTTGCGCAGTTGCAACAGCGGCAAAAAAGCACAGCCGATGAGCAAGGCAAAACCACTTAAAGCGGCTTTGCCAACGGGCAATAAACTAGGCTGTGGCAAATTTGCCTCACGCATCGCCGCGATGCTCTCAACCAAAGCGGCTTGCGTGACATAGCCCAAAAGCGCGCCCAATAAGGCGGCGCAGGCTCCTAGCAAAATAAATTGATACAAAAATAGCCAGAGCAACTGCGCTTGCTGCGCGCCCAAGCAGCGCATCACCGCGCAGCCGTCTAAATGGCGTAACACAAAACGCCGCGCTGCCAACACCATCGCCGCCCCCGCCAACATCGCCGCCGTCAATGCCGCCAAGCCTAAAAAACTTTCCGCGCGTTCTAATGCCACACGAATTTCAGGGCGCGCATCGCGCACGTCTTCTAATTTTTCATGCGCTAATAATTTGCTTTGCAAGACACTGCGCAACGCCACAATCTGCGCTGCATCACCCGCGAACATGATTCGATACGAAATGCGACTGCCTTCTTGCAGCAAGCCCGTGCTGGCTAAATCGGCATCGTTCATCAACACGCGCGGCGCAAAACTGGC
>JARCRQ010000025.1 GCA_029850585.1 Sideroxydans sp. | reverse complement strand
TAAGTTTGGCGGGGTTGATAAACAAGGGAATGCTATCGGCGGGCAAGCCGCCGTCGATAGTTTTTTTGCTTTACTCGATGAGTTTAATCGTAAAGGTATGAAAGACCCGTTCAAGATGGGGGAGGCTGGTTTTCGTGAGATGTACACTAGCAAGGCTGCTATGCAATCATTACAAAATGTAGATGCCTTACGTTCTGGTATGAAGGATGGTATTGAGTGGGCGAAAACAGATTTAATTAGTGCCGCGAATGCTGAAATTAAGGTTGCCGATTTTGGCAAAATTAAAGCCGCCGAGATTGTGGTAGAAAAAGCCAAACTATCAAATGCCGCGACTGACGCAACAGGTACAACAGCCTCATTATTCTCAGGTGCGGCGGAGTTCTATGACAACCACAAAGTTGCGGCGAGTACCGCACTGGCAGGGGGTGCCGTGATGCTCGCGCGCTTGGCGTATAAAGCCGTCAAGGGCGGCGGTGCGGGGGACTTGTTAGAAAAAGTATTGGGCAAAAGTGGGCAGCAAAATGTATTTGTTACCAACTGGCCAAACTCAATGCTGTCGCCTTCGGAGCAAATGCGACAAAAACGTGAAAGTCGCAGTGGTGATACCGTTGTGGCAGGCGGCTCAGCATCGGGCAACTCCCGTGGGGCGAGGGTTAAAAGCGGCGCACTGTCAGGCTTAAAATGGGGGGGCGTATTAACAGCAGCAACCTCTGGCTATGCCGCATGGGAGATTGCGCATAGCGACGCATCCCAACAGGATAAAAAAGACGAATACCAAAAGCTTGCTGGGAGTACAACGGGGGCGGTTATTGGTGGTGCAATCGGCGGCGCAACAGGGGCATTCTTTTTTGGTGCAGGGGCAATTCCTGGCTCAGTGGTCGGTTCTACGCTAGGTGGGATGGCAGGGGATTATTTGGCCAGCCCTGAAAAAAGTATCATGGATAATTATCAAGCAGGGAACAGTCAAGTTGCAGATAAAATCGTGCAAGGCATCAATGAGCGTCCCATGCTTTTAACTGCTGTGGTCAATCTCAATGATCAACAAATTGCTGAAGTTATCAATGCAGTGAACGCCCGCGACTCCCGTCGCAATTAAGTGCGCACACGTTAAGTCCCGCTCTGGCTGGAAACTTTCTAGCGCAACATAAAAAGCCCTAGCGGAAACCCTTCCGCCTTACTCCCTCTCCCCGCGCGCATAAACTCCCTCTATCCAACTTTCCCCCCAGGGGGGAAAGAGCCAACGAGAGAGACGAATTTAATTCATGCACATGTCTTGGCCATCCAACTATCTCGCCGCGAGCTTTCGCGATATTCCCTTCGATTGCCTTTCGACTGGCGAAGAGGTCGCGCGTGCCACAGTGGCGCACAGTTATCCGTTTAAGGATGGCGCAGAGATTGAAGATTTAGGCTTGCAAGCTACGCGCCACAGCGTGCGCGCGATATTGTTTGGGCTGAATGCCGAGCGCAATTTGCAGCAGCTTAAAGATGCGCTTGATGCCGCTGGCGCGGGTGATTTTGTTCATCCTGTCTATGGCTTGCTGTATGTCGTAGTCGATAGCTACAAGCCCGCCTTTGATGCCGACAATACCGATTCGGTCGCGCTTGATATTAGTTTTATCCAGACCGCTAAACCTACTCCCTTCTTTGATTTAGCCATTCCCGAAGCGAAGAGCGACGCGCTCAGTGCGGCGGTTGAGGCGAGCTTCGCTGCGGCGACCACCGCCGTGTCGTTCAACCTCCGTGAGCTGTTAGCGCAAGCTAATAACTCGCGCGTGATGCAGCTCGCCGCCACGCTTAGCAGCACTATGGCGCAAATCGCGCAGCTGAGTGCGGCGGTACAAAACAGCGCGCAAGGTTATCTCGATCTGCCCGCCACCTTGCTGTCGGATATGCGCCGCATGATGACGGCACTCGTGCCGCATCTGACGCTGTCTGGTTCGCCTGCCTCGCTGCAAGGCTTTGCTGTCGCTAATGCACAGCTCAATCTTGCCAGTGCGCAGCCCCTGCTCGCTGCGGGCGCGCCTGCTAGTATCTTGTCTGACACAACTTTGCTCAGTTTTAATGCCCAGCTCACTGCTGGCTTGGTGTTGGCGCAAGCTGCTCAATCCGTGTTGCTGGCTGAGCTGGCAAGTCCGCTCAGCTCGCCTGCTGCGATTGAGGCGATGAGCAATACGGTGCGTGCGCAGCTGCAAACGCAGCTCGATGCTGCACAGGCGTTATACCCTGTAGAGCTGGCTCGCCCGCTGATTGAATCGTTAAAAAATGTTGCCCTCGCCTTGCAGCAGCTTGCCACGCAGGTCATCGTGGCGCGTCCGCCCTTATTGCTGCGCGCCTCCCCCGTGTCGGGCAATTTGCGCTTGATTGCCCACGCGCTGTATGCCGACCATGCGCGCGCGCCTGAATTAGCCCGCCTCAATCCGCTGCTGCGCCAGCCTAATTTTATTGCGCAAGGAGAGGTGTTGTATGCCTTTGCCAAATAGCTCCAACGATAAAGTGAGCCTGTCTATCGGCGGGGTGTCTCATGC
>JARCRQ010000024.1 GCA_029850585.1 Sideroxydans sp. | reverse complement strand
CGTTATTTCCAACTTCTTTTCTTCGGTTTACCGCGCAAATCGCATCCATCTTATTGAATACTAAGCAGTTTTAGCTACTGTCTTGTGCGTCAGGTGCCTCGAAGAGGTGCGCATTCTACAGAAGCTAAACATCTTGTCAACCGTAACTTGCAACTTCTTTTACTCAACCTAGAAAAACATCTTCTAAGCCTTAAAACTAAACTGGGTTGCGGGGACAGGATTTGAACCTATGACCTTCGGGTTATGAGCCCGACGAGCTACCGAGCTGCTCCACCCCGCGTCAGATGAGCCGCGCACTATATTGATAGTGCGCATCACTGTCAAACTATTTCTAATTTATTTCACAAATAAAATTATTGTACGACTGTTATTACGAATCACAATTAGGGCAATTAGCTTGCTGTTGCACAGTACTTAGTAGGATCTATGACGTTCGCGGCGATAAAACCCGCTCGGCGCAAACGGCATGAATCGCATACCCCGCACGCATAACCGCGTTCATCCGCTTGGTAACAAGAAACCGTCTGCGCGTAATCGACGCCAAGCTGCGTCCCAGCCGCAATAATTTCTGCCTTGCTCATATATAAGAGCGGCGAATGAATGGTTAACGGGCGACCTTCGACGGCTGCTTTCGTCGCAAGATTTGCCATGCGCTCAAAAGCGTTAATGTAATCAGGGCGGCAATCTGGGTAGCCCGAATAATCAACGGCGTTAATACCGACAAAAATATCCTGCGCTTGCAACACCTCCGCCCACGCTAACGCCAGCGATAACATAATGGTGTTGCGAGCGGGCACGTAAGTAGAGGGAATACCCGCACTCGGCAACTCTGGGACAGCGATTTTGTTATCCGTTAAGGAGGAGCCGCCGAAGCCGGTTAGGTCGATATGCACGACACGCAACTCTTGCGCACCCAGTGTTTTTGCCACGCGTTGTGCAGCGGCGAGCTCGGCGTGATGGCGTTGCCCATAATCGACACTCAGCGCATAACAAGTAAAACCCTGCTGCTGCGCCATCGCCAACACCGTTGCAGAATCTAAACCACCCGACAATAAAACCACCGCATTTTTCATGCTTAATGCCCCGCCGCGTTGTGCCATAAAATTTTATGTAGCTGCACTTGCAAGCGCACGGGCAAACGGTCACGCAAAATCCACTCCGCCAACTGCGTAGGGCTCATCGCTCCATGTACGGGCGAAAACAAAATCGGACATTTGCTGGCTAACTGATGTTGGGTAATCAACTCTTTTGCCCATAGATAGTCGGCCTCATCGCACAACACGAATTTAATTTCGTCGTGCGGCGTAATAAGCGGCAAATTTTCCCAACGATTTTTACTTAGCTCACCAGATGCTGGCGTTTTAATATCGACCACGCGCATCACACGCGCATCGACCGCCGCAATATCCATCGCCCCCCCTGTTTCCAGCGACACTTCATAGTCCGCATCACACAAGGCGCGCAGCAAAATAATGCAATTTTTTTGCGCCAATGGCTCGCCGCCCGTCACGGTGACATAACGCGCCCCATAGCTGGCAACCTGCTCAAGTATTTTACGCATCGCCATCGTCTCGCCGCCCGTAAACGCATACGCGGTATCGCAATAAGTACAGCGCAACGGACAACCCGTGAGGCGTACAAACACAGTCGGCAAGCCGACGCGATTAGTTTCGCCTTGCAGGGAATAAAAAATTTCGGTGATGCGCAGTGGCGCGTCGGCAATATGGAGGGGCATGAGACGATTACTTTGAAACAGCGAGCATTTTTTGCGCCTTATCGGCTGCGGCTGTATTGGGATATTTAACGATAACTTGCTTGAGAGTTTTTTGTGCAGCGGCCGGTTGCTTTAACTCTTGCAAACAGATTGCCTTGTTCAACATGGCATCTGCCGCTTTGGGGGTAGCGGGATAAGCCGAGAGTAATTTCTCATAGGTTGCTAACGCAGACTTACTATCTTGCAAGCCAAATTGACTCACCGCTAGCCAATAAAGGGCGTTGGGCAGGTGCACCGACTCTGGGTATTTTTTGAGGAACTCTTGAAAAGATTTCAGTGCATTGGCATTTTTGCCCGCCTTAACGGCTGCGTATCCTGCCTCGAAAGCACGATTTTCTAACGCAGGGTCGGATGGGTCTGTCGCAACACTACCCGCATTTACGCTGGTAGCAGGACTGCTATCCGATGACTCAAAACGGCGTAAGCGCGTATCTAAATCCACATAAAAATCTTTTTCGCGCTTTTCGGCATCTTGTAGGCCGTGCGTGAGCTCCTCATTCTGTCCGCGCAATTTGCGCAGCTCAGTCTTCAATTCGTCCAGCTGACTTTGTAACGCCAAGGTCGCCGAGGTATGTTGTGTATCTAATGTTTCGAGCTTCAGCACACGCGCTTGCAACAACTGAATTTGCTGATGCGCTTCGTCGTCAGTAAACAACCCTGCGTAAGCAGGGGCGACAAAACAAGCAGCCAATAAAATGAAAGCGCGTAGCTGTAGCATGTTAATTACTTAGCGTAGTTCAGGTCAGAACGACGGTTTTGTGACCAAGCCGCTTCGTCATGTCCTGCGGCTTTTGGCTTTTCTTCACCAAAGCTAACAGCACTCACTTGCGCCGCTTTTGCGCCACTCAATTCCAACAATTTTTTCACGCCATCCGCACGGCGTTGACCCAAAGCCAAGTTGTATTCAGTGCTGCCGCGCTCGTCAGCGTAACCTGCCAACTCAACTTTACGGCTTGGGTTTTCGCTCAAGTATTTACCGTGTGCTGCGATGACAGGCTGGTCAGCCGCTGCAACCGCATCCACATCCAAAGCGTAGTAAACGCTACGTTTCGCCAAGATACTGGTTGCGTCATTCAAAGGATCAACCACCACTGCTTTTTCAACCACAGGAGCCGTTACCGCAGCGGCAACGGGTGCCGGTGTTGGCGCTGCTGCTTCAGGTGCTTTTTGACTAGCACAAGCCGCCAACAAATTTACTAATACAACACTAATAACGAGTTTTTTCATGTTATTCATCCTTATCAAAAGTTAAATTAAAAATGTGGATTCCACATTGGTTCTCGCGCATCGCCTGTTTGCGTAAACATATGCTGCTTGACGCGACCATCGCTAGAAACGCTCGCCAATATACCACGACCACGCGCTTCGCTTGCAAACAGTATCATCTTGCCATTGGGCGCAAAGCTAGGCTTCTTATGCCATCCCCCGTCAGTTACCAACTGCATTTGTCCACTCTGAAAATCTTGCGTGGCAATATAAAACTGCGCATTGGCGCGATGCACCAACACCATGCTTTTCCCATCTGGGCTGTAGCGCGGCGAATAATTCGTACCTTCGCCAAAACTGACGCGCTGCTCCAGTCCACCCGCAATCGCCAGTTGGTAAATTTGCGCACTCCCGCCGCGATCCGAGGTAAATAACAAACGCTGCCCATCAGGCGAAAAACACGGCTCGGTATCAATCGCACCACTAAAAGTCAGCCTTTGTATGCCGCTGCCATCGGCATTGATTAGATACAACTGCGAACTACCATCACGCGTCAACACCATGGCGAGCTGCTTCCCATCGGGCGACCAAGTCGGCGCGCTATTACTCCCGCGAAAATCGGCTAATAAATTGCGCTGCTTAGTAAACACGGACTGCACAAACACCGCCGCGTGACCCGTTTCAAAACTCACATAGGCGAGCCTGCTGCCATCCGCCGACCAAGCGGGCGACATAATCGGCTCGTTTTGCGCCAACACGGTTTGCTCGTTATAACCATCGCTATCTGCCACCACCAAGCGATACTTTTCGCCCAAACGGTTCACATAGGCAATGCGCGTACTAAACACCCCTTTATCGCCCGTTAATTTTTCGTAAATCAAATCGGCGATACGATGCCCAATTTGCCGAGTTTGCGAGTCTTTTGCCGAAACCACCTCACCCAACAGGGGTGATTTTTTCAACACATCCAACAAGCGCACTTTAACGCTCACTCGCCCCGCCTCGACAAGTTCAACACTACCTATCGCCAATGCCTCCGCGCCCATTGCTTGCCAGTCGGCATAGTTCACTTCGCTAGGCTCATGCGGCGTTTTGCCCGCGTTATCGACGATGCGAAACAAACCGCTGCGTTGCAAATCCGCCAATACCACCTCGTTAATCGCCGCCGCTATTTTTGCATCGCCGCCCAAAGGCGCGACCGCCACAGGAATTTGATGCTCACCCGCACCGATAATTTCGATACTCATTTCAGCGTGAGCAACAGCGGCTGACAAACTGCCTAACAGCAGCAGCATTTTCAATACTTTCAACATAGACAGACCTTTATTCAACGGGTTTGAACTTCAATTTTAATTCACGGAAACGATTAAACAGACTGGCATCAGCGGGCAAGGGCAGCGGTTGTGATTTCAAAATCGCGCGCTCCACGGCATTGTCATACGCCGCGTTGCCACTCGATTGCGCCAGTCGCGCGCTCAACACCGCCCCTCCTGGCAACAAGGTCACGGCAAAAATCGCTTGCGCTTCATTCGCCACATCAGGCGGCATAACGATATTGCGGCGAATTTTGCTGCTGATTTTGCTCATCGCTTCATCGACCACACGCCCGACGGCAGCGGCTTGCTCGGCTTGTTCCGCCAACTCACGCGCCGCTGCCAAATCGGCAATGCTAGGCGCTTCAGGCTTGGCGGATGCACGCGTTTTCGGCGGCTCGATGACAGGTGTAGCTTTAAGTTCGATGATTTTTTTCTCAGGCTTTTTTATTGCCAACACGATGTCGGGTTTCACTACGGCGACGGGTGACGGAACGGGCGGCGCAGGTTCAGCTTTAGGCACCAGCGGGACGGGCGGCGGTGCAACAACAGACGGCTGCACCCTATCGGGCAAGGCTTGCCACAGCTCGACACTCATCGCAGCAGGGGCTTGTGTCTGCCAAGTAAAACCAAAATATAGCAGCGCAAAAAAGCCGCCGTGCACCATTAAGGCAAGCACGGCGGCGGGCTTTTGGTAGGAAGGCAATGCTGCGCGACTCATTTATTTTTCGCTTGCGTAAGCAGTCCAATTTTCTTGATGTGTTGTTGTTGCAGCGCGTCCATCACATTGATGACTTCTTCGTAACGCACGTTTTTATCCGCCGCAATCACCACCGCTTGCTCGCTCAATCGCCCCGTGCGCGCTTTGATAAACGCCATCATCTCGGCGCGCGATACGCGTAATTCGCGGTCGCCATTGGCATGGTCGCGCAGCAGCAAAGAGGTGTCTTTGCGTATCACCACTTCTAACGGCGCGGCAGCAGGCAGCGCGCTATTGCCGAGCGAGGGCAAATCGACTTGCCCTGGATTCATCATCGGCGCAGTGACCATAAAAATCACCAGCAACACCAACATCACGTCGATGTACGGCACGACATTGATGTCATTCATCAAACGATTTTTGTTACGACGATTAGTTCGCATTAGAACAATTCCTACGAACACCGCTTAAAACCGTCGCGAGCGAGATGGCTGGTAAGGCGCGAGGACGGAGCGATTGAGGCATACCGTATGAGTAGGCGATTGAGCGAGTAACGAGCAACGCCGTCAGCCGCCCGCGCAGTAGGATTTTAGCGGTGTTCATGGTTGGCGTTGAAGAACGTTGGAGAACTCTTCAGTGAAACTCTCGAAGCGCGTCGCCAATCGGTCAATGTCATGCGCGTAGCGGTTATATGCCACCACCGCAGGAATCGCGGCGAACAAACCCATCGCGGTTGCCACCAAGGCTTCGGCAATGCCAGGTGCGACGTGTGCCAGCGTGGCTTGCCCGACATTCGCCAGCCCGCGAAACGCATTCATAATGCCCCACACCGTGCCGAATAAACCCACATACGGACTGACCGAACCCACGCTGGCTAAAAAAGCCAAGTGCGCTTCTAAGCTATCCATTTCGCGTTGATAAGTCGCGCGCATAGCACGGCGCGTACCGTCCATCACCGCGCTCATGTCCATCGCGTGTTGTTTTTTGAGCTTCACAAATTCAACAAAGCCCGCCGCGAAAATCCGCTCTAACGCGCCGACATCAGTACGCGAGCTATTGACCGCAAATTTATACAGCTCGTTAAGATTCGGATTTTTCCAAAATTCCTCTTCAAAATCGCGCGTCAATTTCGCCTCGCGACGAATGGCAAACAGCTTCATAAAAATGTACCACCATGACAGCATCGACACACCCAACAGCAGCAGCATCACCAATTGCACCAGCACGCTGGCATTGGCGATTAAATGTATAAACGATAAATCTTGCACGACTTCCATATTGAATCCTTAACTTAGTTTTTCCATTTTTCGCGCAGCACATCTGGCACGCTAATCGGCTTGAAACTCGCCAGCGACACACACACCAAATGCACTTCCGCTTGCGTCAAAACTTCCTCGCCGCGCAACACCGTTTGCACCAGCTTCACGCTGCTGCGCCCTAGCGTCGCGACTTGCGCGGTAACCGCTAACATATCGTCCAACAAAGCGGGTTTGAGGTACTCGACTTTCATCTCACGCACCACAAATACCGCGCCGAATTCTTTCATCAACGCGCCATTGCTAAAGCCGCACATATCACGCAGCCACTCGGTGCGCGCGCGTTCCAAAAAATTCACATAACTGCCGTGATACACCACCCCGCCCGCGTCGGTGTCCTGAAAATACACGCGCACGGGTAGCGAAAATTGTTTGTGCTTAGCCATTAAGAATCCACTCCGTTATCAGGCACATTCACCTGCAAACCAAAATGTTGATAGGCGTGCGCGGTGGCGATACGTCCGCGCGGTGTGCGTTGCAAATAGCCTTGCTGAATGAGATACGGTTCGAGCACGTCTTCTATGGTGTCGCGCTCTTCGCCGATGGCTGCGGCGAGATTATCCACGCCTACAGGTCCGCCCATAAATTTTTCGATCACGGTCAGCAACAGTTTTCTGTCCATCACGTCGAGACCTTGCGTATCCACGTCCAGCATAGTCAGCGCTGCATCGGCAACGGCGCGGCTCGCCACGCCATTGGCTTTCACATCCGAATAATCGCGCACGCGGCGCAACAGCCGATTGGCAATGCGCGGCGTGCCGCGCGCCCGTTTGGCAATTTCTAACGCGCCGTCATGCGCCAGATTCATGTCCAATAATCCTGACGAGCGCATCACGATGCGCTGCAATTCTTCCGGCGTATAAAATTCGAGCCGCGCCACGATGCCGAAACGGTCGCGCAGCGGGTTGGTCAACATGCCCGCGCGCGTGGTCGCACCGACCAAGGTGAACGGCGGCAAATCAAGCTTCACCGAACGCGCCGCTGGACCTTCGCCGATCATGATGTCGATTTGATAATCCTCCAGCGCGGGATACAAAATCTCCTCGACCACAGGCGAGAGGCGATGTATCTCGTCGATAAACAACACGTCATGCGGTTCAAGATTAGTCAGCAAGGCCGCCAAATCGCCCGCGCGCTCCAACACCGGTCCAGAAGTGTGGCGCAAATTCACACCCATCTCGCGCGCAATAATTTGCGCCAAAGTTGTCTTGCCCAAGCCTGGCGGGCCGAACAACAACACATGGTCGAGCGGCTCTTTGCGCTGCTTCGCTGCCTGTATAAAAATCTCTAGTTGCCCACGTATCTTTTCCTGCCCGACATACTCGTCAAGCTGCTTAGGACGCAACGCGCGTTCCAATGCCTCCTCCTGTTTTGAAGCAACGGCAGGCGTAGAGATGCGCGGTTCAGAGGTAAGGTTGTCGCTGTGTATCATGGTCGAACACTCCGAAGAAAAATCATCAAGCTACACACCAATCCTTCGCACTTCGTTGGATTGTCTCAAGCCATTCATTTTCATCGTCGGCATTCCGCCCATGCTCAACCATCTTTTCTAAGAACCCTTGCAGATAACGAGAGTCCTGTAAATTTTCATCTTTCGCTTTAAGTAACATGGCTCGAAAAACGGAGAGTTCAACAGGGACAATGCTTGTCTGTCCACCATATGCAGCGGTCTTAAAACGATTCAAATTAAAAAAATGTGCCACAGCACCAGGATTAAGCCTGTTAGCAATAAAAAGACAGTACGTCGGCTTAGACGAAGCTTTCTTGACCAGTCCAAAATGATGTGCGACTGGCTCACCTTCCATCTCAAACTGCTTGCGACCAGAAGAGAGCGTTACTTCAACAATTAAATTAAAATTCGTGTAGCTGCATTCAATATCAGGACGATTCCCTGGTGCACTACTTAAAGGCATTCCATCAAGATCTCGCTTGAAGTGTCCTTGCACACTCACAGCATCATTGAGCATCACCATGGCTCGCCAGATATTCCATTCCAAATAAAGAGGCGCATCTGGGATTTCTTTATTTTCAATTTGACTAAAAACAGCTTCCAACTCATCGACAACCTTAAAATCCTTTAAGGAAACCTCAACTTCTGCAATTTGCTCTACGGCAATGGCGCGCTCTTTCGTTTCCAGTCGATCTTTTAGCTGTTCAACTGTTTCGTTTTTGATTTGCGTAAAAGGCACACCAAAATTTTTCAATTTATGAATTAACTCATTGCGGTTATCAGATAACAAAATCGGCAGTTGATCATTAAAAAGATATGTTCTAAAAGCCTCTTTATCGGTGAAGTCCTCAGGCTCTCGAACTATTGATTGCAAAATATAATCAACATCTACTTCACGAAATTTAGAAATAGTTAATCTATTAGACTGCACATGAAAAGTAACTAACTGTGTTGCGCGAAGGTATCGAATAAATGCGTCAGCGTAATCTTGCAAATTGTGCCGTTTGGTCGCTAAAAATTTTTCTAACGATGAATCATCACTTTGACGAGTGGCGGTTACCCCCCCCTCAATTTCATCCGCGTAAATTTCCTTTAACTGTTTGTTAAACTCACTTTCAATAAATGCTTTTCGATTTTTTTTATTCTTTTTTGAAGCCTCTCTGAACGCTAAAATTTTCCCTTTCACTTTTTCATAGTATTTAACATTGATTAGCTGAACAAAAAATAATGCTATTTCAGTCTCAGAGATACCCGCCATTTCCTTAGTTAACCGCAACAACTCAAGGTAAGGCTTCACACCGAATGTAACTTTATTAGACTGCGTATGATTTGGTGAAGGTAGTTGAAACTTGAATAATTGCCGTGCAATCACCTCATCTAACCTTTTCCCTGTCAACAATGCCGCGCCCGCCTTGGTAATGGCAACTCCCTCTTCTAAGTCAACAAAACCAAGAGCCTTAGGTGCTCGAGTAATCCTATCTCTGGCAGCAAGGGCAGTATCTTGTGGGCGCGTTGTTCCTTCGTAACAGTCAGAGTTAAAAAGCACCTCAAAATACTCAGATTGCAGATGTGAGTTACTCCTCCATTGTTTTCCTAAAAAATGCTGACGTAACAGATCTATTTCTGGGATGATTTTCTCAATCGTCCGAGGTGAGGTAAAAGCAAAAACTGTTCGAGACTTTGTTAAATTTGCCATAATTTATTTGAACCACTTTGCATCTTCTGCTACCGCCAAAGAAGATTTAGTTTGCATAACATCTAGCTGTGTTTTCTGATAGCCCAAAACGCGGTCAGTAGCAAGTGCTACCGCACGACTAGAGCTATCACAGCCAATAAAATTACATGAGCGTTTGATTGCGGCAATAGCCGCCGACCCACTACCTACAAATGGATCGCACACGACAAAGCCAGGCTGCGTTGACGCAATCAGCATTGCCTCAAATACCTCAACAGGCTTTTGCGTTGGGTAAGCAGGTTTGGTAATTCGTTTGAAACGCCAAACATCAGGGATATTTTTTGCTGAGATAGGTTTTTTTCCCTTACTTGCAAAAACGATTAGCTCATGTCTACGTCTGAAATAATGTCCCATTCCGATATTCACTTTGTCCCAGCAAATAACATTTTTAACATCAAAAAAACGCCTTACTAACGGACTCAAAGTGAGCATCGAATATGAGTCAAACATTATATAAATGTGCCGATTTTTCTTAAGAACCCGCTGGCATTCACCCAAAAATTGCAGGTAGTTATCCTCAGTGTCATGGAACTCCTCGAACCATTTAGATTCGTCCAAACCTTTGCTTGAATAGTCGCCAACAATGCGTCCACTCCCCAGCTTGAGATATTGATTCATACCAGAGTATGCAGGGTCGGTTGTAATGACATCCACTGACTCATCTGGCAAAGAACGTAAAAATGCCAAAGCATCATTTTGCTCAATATGAACAGAGCAATCACTTGGCTCAATAAAAGTTATATCTGCCTGTCTATTTTGAGAGACTGATGGCTGACTAGTGTTAATCAATACTTCCATAATTATCAAATCCTATTAACTGTTATTCCTTGATTCCACACCTCGTCATCGGCGTTATCCCACACGTTCGCGAGTGACTTTTCTTGCGCTTGCATCAGGTCGTTCCATTGATTTTGTTCATGGCGCGATTTGAGATAGCCGATAAAATCCAGCACTTCTTTTACCTGTCTTTCAGGCAACACTTTGATTTGCTCTTGCACCAATTCAGCTAAGCCCATCTCACGCTCCTTTTCATCTCACTAACTTTTGAACAACCTCAAATCAAACGGGTAACTACCGTGTGCGATGATTTTTATTTTCTTCGCATCCGCGTGCGCGGGGTTGAGTAAATAATTCTGTGTGTGCGGCACGATTGCGCTCGGGACGGCGAGCAGTGCGGAATCCAAACTGCGCAACCAGCGGTCGCCCAAGGCGCGGGTTGCTGCGATATTTTTTTGCCAATCAGCCGCCAACTCATACTGACTTAACTCAAGTGCCGCAAGGCTTTCAGGCACATCTACTTTTAATAATTGATACGCGTCGGGCAAAGCATTTAGCTCGTTCATTTCCAAATGCACCACCACTTCCAACAACGCGGCTGCGGGCGAGCTGGCGAAATAGACAATCGGTTTTCCCGCGTGATGCCAACGCGCCGCCGCTCGCAATCCACCCGCGCCAGTTAAATCTAGATGGTTGCTGATGCGCCAAACAATCACGCGTAAAAGCCTTCATCGATTTGCACTAAGGCTTCTTCAACCAAGCGGCTGCCGACATCGGTGGCGAGCATTTCGAGTGGCGTTTTGCCCTCGAAGCGTTTGAGTGGATGACGCAACCAAGTCATGGATTTTTCGGCCTGACCAAACACCACTTCGGCTTGTGCCAACACGCGCGCCAAACGCACTGCGCGATCTGATTCTTCGATGGTGAGCGGCTCGGCATTGGCGCGGCGATGCGCCAATGTGCGCGCAGGCGCGACTAAATTAAGCTCTTGCTTGCTCACCCCCTGCTCCGCCAAACGATCCAACACGTCTAAAGGGATGCGTTGATGAATCAAATTCACCATCGCCATATCACTCACGATGCCCGCTTGATTAAGCAAGCTCGCCACAATCGCAGGCTCAGTGCGCACGCTCACTTGATACGCCACATTCGACTCAGCCACCATGCCCCGCGCACGAGCTTGCTCGGCAGCCGTTGCTGCCGCATATTTTTCACTGCTAGCTGATTTATTGGTTCGCATGACACACCTCAATTTGGCAATATGCCAACACTGTATCGGCATATTGCCAAAAAATCAAGCCGCGCTTAGGCTTTCGACAATAACTTCAACGCTTGCCGAATGCCGTCCGACACGCTCGCATCTTTGGGTAATTGCTTCGCTGCCCAATCGGCTTCTTTTTCGTTGTAACCTAAGGCTTGTAAGGCGTTGACGATGTCGCTGCTGGCGGAGTTTTCTAGCTTGCCTGGCGTGAACAACGCCCCTGCTGTGGCGAATTTTCCTTGCAATTCCAAAATCAATCGCTCGGCGGTTTTTTTGCCCACACCGGGAATTTTGGTCAAGCGTCCCGCTTCTTTATTTTCCACCGCAGTGGCTAAATCAACGAGGCTCAAACCCGACAACACCGACAAGGCGAGCTTAGGCCCCACACCACTAATTTTGAGCAACTGGCGAAACGCGGCGCGCTCTTCATGCGTGGCAAATCCGTACAACAGTTGCGCGTCTTCACGCACCACAAATTGCGTGTGCAGCACGACTGTTTCTTTAAGCGCGGGCAGGTTGTAAAACGTACTCATCGGCACATCGACTTCGTAGCCCACGCCTTGCACATCCAGCAAAATTTGCGGCGGATTTTTTTCCACCAAAATGCCTGTTAAGCGTCCTATCATTCCATCAATCTCCCGCCCTTAACTCGAAAATTCTTGCCCGCTAACGCACCTAAACCTAAGCCACCATGCGCATGGGCAATCGCACACGCCAGCGCGTCCGCCGCATCGGCATTGGGCGTGCCAGATAACTTCAACAGCCGCACCACCATCGCTTGCACTTGTTCTTTGTCGGCATGTCCGTTGCCGACCACGGCTTGTTTGACTTGCAGCGCGGTGTATTCGCCGACGGGCAAATTCGCCAACACCGCCGCGCAAATCGCCGCGCCGCGCGCCTGACCTAACAACAAAGTGGATTGCGGATTGACGTTGACGAATACTTTTTCGACCGCCGCGTGTTGCGGCTGGTATTGCGCGATAACCTCGCCCAACGATTCCAAAATAACTTTCAAGCGCGGCGGCAATTCGCCCACGGGAGTTTTGATGCAGCCACTGGCGACGTAATGCAGTTGCTGCCCGATTTTGTCGATGACCCCAAACCCCGTGATGCGTAAGCCAGGGTCGATGCCTAGGATGCGGATTGAGGAGCGAGGATCGATCAAACCCGAACCCCCTCTAACTCCCCCTTGTCAGGGGGAGGACTGCGCGCCCCTCCCCTGACAAGGGGAGGCTGGGAGGGATTGGCTTTCTCTGAATCCCGAATCCCGAATCCCGAATCCTCTTACTCATCGCCAAACACCGCCGTCGTATAAACCTCTTGCACGTCGTCTAAATTTTCCAAAGCATCGAGTAGCTTCTGCATTTTCACTGCGTCGTCGCCGATAAATAAAACTTCGTTTTCGGGTTTCATAATCACTTCGGCGAATTCGGCTTTGTAGCCCGCCGCTTCTAAAATTTGTTTGACGTTCAAAAAATCGGGCATCGCGGTTATCACTTCGATACTGCCGTCGTCATGGTTGATGATGTCTTCCGCGCCTGCGTTGAGCGCGACTTCCAGCAAGCCGTTTTCATCTGTGCCTGGTGCAAAAATCATTTGCCCGCAATGCAAAAACATAAACGCCACCGAGCCGTCCGTGCCGAGATTACCGCCGTGTTTACTGAACGCATGACGCACCTCGCCAACGGTGCGCGTCTTATTGTCGGTCATGCAATCCACCATCACCGCCGCGCCGTTGATGCCGTAGCCTTCGTAGCGCAGCTCCATGTAATCCACGCCGTCTAGCTCGCCCGCGCCGCGTTTAATCGCGCGCTCAACGTTGTCTTTAGGCATGTTGCTGGCATACGCCTTGTCCATCGCCAAACGCAGACGCGGATTGCACGCCGCGTCGCTGCCACCCAGTCGCGACGCGACGGTAATTTCTTTAATCAAGCGCGTGAAAATTTTGCCGCGCTTCTCGTCTTGCTTGCCCTTGCGATGCTGGATATTCGCCCACTTGCTATGACCTGCCATCTCACTCTCCGAAAATACTGTGCTGCGATTCAATAAAAAAAGCGCGCGATGGTATCATTTATGTTTTGACTTCCCAACACACTCGCCATGACTATTTTGCTTGCTAAGAACGATGCTCAAGAGCTTTTCCTATTGCCGCACATGGCAAATCGCCACGGCTTAATTACGGGGGCGACGGGCACAGGCAAAACCGTCACGCTGCAAACCCTCGCGGAATCATTTAGTCGCCTCGGCGTGCCCGTGTTTATGTCCGACATCAAAGGCGATTTATCGGGCTTGGCAAAGGCGGGCGGCGGCAACGCCAAAGTGACCGCGCGGGTCGCGCAACTTAAACTCGATGATTATAAAAATCGCGCCTATCCCGTGACTTTTTGGGACGTGTTTGGCGAGATGGGACATCCGCTGCGTGCCACCATTTCCGACATGGGTCCCTTGATGTTGGGACGCATGTTGAATTTGAACGAAGTGCAGCAAGGCGTACTGGCATTGGTGTTCAAGATTGCCGATGACAACGGGCTGCTGTTGCTCGACTTAAAAGATTTGCGCGCCATGGTGCAAAGTGTGGGCGACAACGCCGCCGATTTCACCACCGAATACGGCAACATTTCCACTGCCAGCATCGGCGCGATTCAGCGCGGTTTATTGCAAATCGAAATGCAAGGCGGCGATAAATTATTTGGCGAACCGATGCTCAATATCGAAGACCTGATGCAAACCGATAGCGCAGGCTTGGGCATGATTAACATCCTCGCCGCCGATAAGTTAATGACCTCACCAAAAGTCTATTCGACCATGCTGCTGTGGCTGTTGTCGGAGCTGTATGAAAACCTGCCCGAAGCGGGCGATTTGGCGAAGCCGAAATTAGTATTTTTCTTCGACGAAGCGCATTTATTATTTAGCGACGCACCCGCGATTTTGTTAGAAAAAATCGAGCAAGTGGTGCGCTTAATTCGCTCCAAAGGCGTGGGCGTTTATTTCATCACGCAAAACCCCGCCGATGTACCCGACAAAGTATTGGGACAGCTCGGCAACCGCGTGCAACATGCTTTGCGCGCCTTTAGCCCACGCGACCAAAAAGCCGTCAAAGCCGCCGCCGAAACCATGCGCGACAACCCCAATTTAGACGAAGCCGCCGTGATTACCGAGCTCGGCGTGGGCGAAGCCTTAGTGTCGTGCCTCAACGAAAAAGGTCAACCGTCCATCGTCGAACGCGCCCTCATCGTGCCGCCGCAAGCGCAAATTGGCCCCCTCACTGCGGACGAACGCAAAGCGGTGCTTGCCAGCTCCTTGCTGGCGGGACATTACGAAAAGTTAGTCGATCTCGAATCGGCTTACGAATTGCTCAAAGGTCGCTCTGAGCCCGCCGCGCCTGTTGCCGAAAATTCAAGCGAAGCAAGCGCGCCTGCGCAAACTTCAGGTGGCGGCATCGGCGGCATGTTGGGCGGAATTTTTGGTGGCGGCAGCCCGCTGGGAAATTCATCGCGCAGCAATCGTGCGGGCTTAGGCGAAGCCTTTGCCAAAAGCGCGATGCGCTCAATCGGCTCGGCTGTGGGGCGCGAAATCATACGCGGCGTATTAGGCTCTATCTTCAAACGCTAATTATTTACAACACCCATCACCACAGGAGTCAGTTATGCGCACCGATAATGAACGAGAAAGTAGCAACATCGAAGACCGTCGCGGCAGTGAGGGCGGAGGCGGCGGATTTTCCTTGGGTGGCGGGCGCAATTTAGGCTTAGGCACCATCGTCGTCGCCTTCGTCGCGTCCTGGGCGTTGGGCATGAATCCCATGACGGTATTGAGTTTGCTCAGTGGCGGTGGTGCGCCGCAAAGCCAATCAGCACCTAGCAGCAAGCCGCTTGCCAACGATGTTGATGCGCGTTTTGTGTCGGTGGTATTAGCCGATACCGAAGACGTGTGGCGCGATATTTTTAAGCAAGCGGGCAGTCAATATCGCGAGCCGAAACTAGTCTTATTCAGCGGGCAAACGCCCACTGCGTGCGGCACGGGACAAGCTGCAATGGGGCCGTTTTATTGCCCAGGTGATGAAAAAGTTTATATCGACTTACGCTTCTACCAAGAGCTGCGCGACCGCTACAAAGCACCGGGCGATTTTGCGCAAGCGTATGTGATTGCGCATGAAGTCGGTCACCATGTGCAAAATTTATTAGGCACGTCGGGCAAGGTCGATGCGATGCGCGGGCGCACTTCTGAGGCGCAGCAAAATCAGCTCTCAGTGCGCCTCGAATTGCAAGCCGATTGTTATGCGGGCGTGTGGGCAAACCACGCGCAAAAAATGCGCAACATTATCGAAGCGGGCGACATCGATGAAGCCATGACGGCGGCAGCAGCGGTCGGCGACGACAGCATCCAAATGGCGGCGCGCGGCACAGTCGTACCTGAAAGTTTTACCCACGGCAGCGCGGCACAACGCACCCACTGGTTTCATAGCGGCTTTCAAAGCGGTGACTTAAATCAGTGCAATACCTTTGCGCAAGGCGGCTTGTAAGCTGAACGCGAACGTTTGAGTGCGCGTATTTTTTGAAAGCCGCCGCAGCGACATGATAAAATTAAGCCTAGTTAAACCTGTCTATTCATCATTTTCGGCTAGTCGTTTAGCACCCTAGCAACAAGGCTTGCAGCGATGTGAGCCTTTATTTTTTTGAGGCAACTTGAATCCTGTTCTGTCCCCAAACGCACTGCGTCGCCAAACTAAATTAAGTTTGCTCAGCCCCATCGAGTTTCCCGCCGATTTGCCCGTGGTGGGCAGGCGCGAAGAACTGGCGCGCGCGATTTCTGAGCATCAAGTGGTCATCGTGTGCGGCGAAACAGGGTCGGGCAAAACCACCCAGTTGCCGAAAATTTGCCTCACATTAGGACGCGGCATTTTGGGTTGTATCGGACACACCCAACCGCGTCGCGTCGCGGCACGCACCGTGGCGACGCGTATCGCTGCTGAACTCAAAACGGAGCTGGGCGGCGCAGTCGGATTCAAAGTGCGCTTCAACGACAAAGTGTCGGCGGACACCAGCATTAAGTTAATGACGGACGGGATTTTGCTCGCCGAAATTCACCGCGATCCGCTGCTCAAAAACTACGACACGCTCATCATCGACGAGGCGCACGAGCGTTCGCTGAACATTGATTTTCTGCTCGGCTATCTCAAGCAATTATTGCCGCGTCGCCCCGACCTCAAGCTCATCATCACCTCGGCAACGCTGGATGCGGATAGGTTTGCCAAGCATTTCAACGCCAAAGTGATTGAAGTATCAGGGCGCAGTTATCCCGTTGAAACGCGTTATCGTCCGCTCGCAATTTCCGAAGAAGGCGAAGCGCAAGACGTGCCGCAAGCGATTAGCGCGGCACTCGATGAACTGTCGGCGGGCGGCTTGAAAGGCGATGTGTTGGTGTTTTTGCCGGGTGAGCGTGAGATACGCGACACCGCTGAAGTGTTGCGCAAACATCACGCGCCGAGTGCGCGCCACAGCGGACTAGAAGTGCTGCCGCTGTACTCGCGCTTATCTGCCGCCGAGCAAGATAAAGTGTTCAAAACGGGCGGTAAACGCCGCGTAATTTTGGCGACCAACGTCGCAGAAACTTCGCTCACCGTACCCAACATCGGCTACGTCATCGACTGCGGATTAGCGCGCGTGAATCGCTACAGCATCCGCCAAAAAGTCGAGCAATTACACATCGAAAAAATCTCGCGCGCCGCCGCCAATCAGCGCGCTGGACGCTGTGGGCGCGTGATGAGCGGCGTGTGCGTGCGCTTGTACGAAGAAGCCGAATTTTTACAACGCGACGAATTCACCGACCCCGAAATTTTCCGTGTCTCACTCGCCACCGTCATCTTGCGCATGAGCGCGCTAGAGCTAGGCGACATCGCTGCTTTCCCGTTTATAGAACCACCCACGCCGCGCATGATTGCAGACGGTTATCAGTTGTTAGGCGAGCTTGGTGCAATTGACGAAAGCCGCGCATTAACCAAGCTCGGCCACGAACTCGCCCGCCTGCCGCTCGACCCAAAAATTGCGCGCTTACTCATCGCAGGCCGCCAATATCATTGCCTCAGCGAAATCCTCATCATCGCCAGCGCGCTTTCCACGCAAGACCCGCGCGACCGTCCGCAAGAACGCCAAGAAGCCGCCGATGCGGCGCACAAACGCTTTGCCGACGAGCGTTCAGACTTTCTGGCTTACCTAAAAATTTGGGCGTGGTTTGAACAAGCCTTGGCGCACAAACAATCCAATCGCTTGATGGCGGAAGAGTGCCGCAAAAACTTTTTATCGCCGCTGCGTTTGCGCGAATGGCGCGAACTGCATCAACAGTTGCACGGCCAAGTTGCCGAGATGGGCATGAAGGGCAACGACGCACCCGCCAGTTACGAAGATATTCATAAGGCTCTGCTATGCGGCTTGCTCGGCAACATCGGCATGAAGGGCGTGGAAGGCAATGAATATCTGGGCGCACGCGGTATCAAATTTGTCATCGGCAACAACTCCGTGCTGGCAAAAAAAGGCACGAAATGGGTGATGGCGGGAGAGCTGGTCGAAACGCATAAATTGTTTGCGCGCACCTTGGCACGCATCGAGCCAAACTGGTTAGAAGAGGTTGGCGCGCATTTAATCAAGCGACATTATTTCGATGCGCATTGGGAAAAAAAGGCGGCGCAAGTCACCGCCTTCGAGCGCAGCACCCTGCATGGCTTGCTCATCAACGCCAAGAAACGCGTGCATTACGGACCGATGAATGTGGCGGAGTCGCGCGAAATTTTTATCCGTCAGGCTTTGGTCGGCGGCGAATTCGAGACGCGCGCGACATTTTTTGCGCACAACCAAAAGTTGATTGCCGACATCGAAGCCTTGGAGCATAAGGCGCGCCGCCCTGACGTGTTGGTCGATGATGAATTGATTTTTGCTTTTTACGAGGCACGCATTCCCGCTGACATTCACAACGGCGCAGCGTTTGAGCATTGGCGCAAAGAGGCAGAACGCAGCGACGCAAAATTATTGTTGTTGCAAAAAGACGATTTGATGCGCCACGAAGCGCACGGCATCACCACCGATAAATTCCCGCCGCAACTCAAAATTGACACCATCAGTTTTGCTTTGAGCTACAACTTTTCACCCGGCAAAAACGACGACGGCATCACGCTCACCGTGCCGCTCGCACTCATCAATCAAGTTTCGGCGGCGCGCTGCGAGTGGCTGATACCAGGCATCTTGGCGGAAAAAGTGGTGCAACTGATTAAGACCTTGCCGCAAAAAATACGCCGCAATCTTGTACCCGTACCCGAATTTGCAGCGGCATTTGTTCGCGATGTGCCCGCCTCGAATACGCCGCTGCTACAGGCTTTAGCGCGTTATCTGCGCGAACAAAAACAGCTCGATGCGCCGCTCGATGCGTTTCGTTTAGAGCAACTGCCGCAACATCTGCTAATGAATTTTCGCGTGCTGGATGAGCATGGTCGGCAGCTCGGCATGTCGCGTAATTTTGCGCAACTGCATAGCGAGCTCGCCCCCCGCGCCGCACCTGTTATCGCTGCGGTGACCAAACAAGTCGATGCGCCCGTCAATGAAGTTCGCAGTGCAACGTGGAGCTTTGGCGAATTTAGCGAGACGCGCACGGTACAACGCGCGGGACAAAGCGTGACGCTATACAACGCGCTGGTCGATGACGTGGATGCGGTGGTGTTGCGCGCTTTTGAGACGCGCGAGGCGGCACACGCCGCACATCAAAAAGGGCTGAATCGTTTATTCATGTTGCTGCTCAAAGAGCAGGTCAAATACATGGAAAAAAATCTGCCCGATGCGCAAAAACTCGGCATGTTGTATATGCCGCTCGGCACGCCGCAAGAGTTGCAGCAACAGATTTTGGCGATGACCTTTACGCGTTGTTGTTTGAGCGAACCACTGCCATTTAACGAAACCACTTTTGCCGCGCGCGGCAAGGAAGCCAAAAATCGGCTGCTGCTGATTGCGCAAGAGTTAGCGCGCTTAACCGCGACTGTCCTCAGCGAGTTTCACGCGCTGCAAAAAAGTTTGCCCGCGCTCAAAGCGCATCCGCAAGTCGCCAGCGATGTACGCGCGCAACTAGAATTTTTGGTGCATAAACGCTTTGTAGAAACAACCTCGTTTGAACGCTTGCAACATCTGCCGCGCTATCTCAAAGCCATCAATTTGCGTATCGAAAAACTGCGCAGCAACCCCGCACGCGATGCGCAATGTATGACGCAATTACAGCCGCTCTTGCAAGCCTTGCAGAAGCTCCGCGCCAGCCATCACACCGACCCGCGCTTAGATGAATTCGCCTATTTACTGCAAGAATTACGCGTGTCTTTATTCGCTCAGGAATTGAAAACACCCGTGATTGTGTCGGTGAAAAGATTAGAAAAGATGTTGGAAAGTTTGCGTAAATAAATCAGGAATAAAAATATGCCAAAAAATAATACGGTTGACGTGTTGCTAGTCGGTGCGGGCGTGATGAGTGCCACGCTGGGCACGCTGCTGACACAACTTGATCCGAGCTTGCAAATTTTAATGGTGGAGCGATTAGCTCATGTCGCACACGAAAGTTCGCACAGTTTGAACAACGCAGGCACGGGACACGCGGGCTATTGCGAACTCAATTACACGCCATTGCTGGCAGACGGCACGGTCGCTATCGACAAGGCTTTGCAAATCAATGCGGCGTTTGAAGTGTCGCTGCAATTTTGGTCGTATTTGGTCGAACAAAATATCTTGCCCAGCCCTGAAAAATTTATCAATGCAGTGTTTCATCAGAGCTTGGTGTGGGGCGAAACCGACGTGGCATTTTTGCGCCTACGCTTTGAAAAACTCAGCGCGCATCATTTATTTGAAGAAATGGAATACAGCGAAGACGCGGCAGTATTGCGTGAGTGGATGCCGCTGGTGATGAGTCAGCGCGAGGCGGGGCAAGTAGTTGCGGCAACCCAAGTCAAACACGGCACGGATGTGGACTTCGGCATGTTGACGCGCAAGTTAGTTAAAGCTCTCAAACACACTGACAATTTCGAGCTGAAATTAAGCCATCAAATCGACACGCTCAAACAAACCGCCGACGGTCATTGGCAAGTGCGCATGACAGATAAACAGACGCAAAGCACTCACACCGTCCACGCGCGCTGTGTATTTTTAGGCGCGGGTGGCGGCGCATTGCCTTTGCTGCAAAAATCCAAACTGCCTGAAGCCCGTGGCTACGGTGGCTTTCCTGTTAGCGGGCAATGGCTGATTTGCAAAAATCCTGAGGTGGTTAAACGCCATCACAGCAAGGTGTATGGCAAGGCGCCAACGGGTGCGCCGCCGATGTCTGTGCCGCATTTAGACGCACGCATTATTGATGGCGAGCCTGCACTGTTGTTCGGTCCATTCGCCAGCATCACCAGCAAATTTCTCAAGCAAGGTTCAGTGTTAGATTTGTTTGGCTCGCTCAAAGGCAACAACCTCAAAGCAATGCTGGCGGTGGGTTTGAACAACGTTGACTTGATGCGTTATTTGGTCGGCGAAGCGTTAAATAGCCACAGCCAACGCGTCGCGGCACTGCGTAATTTTTACCCTGATGCACACGCAGACGATTGGGAATTAGCCTCGGCGGGACAACGCGTGCAAATCATCAAACAGTGCGATGTCAAAGGCGGCAAGCTAGAACTCGGCACCGAAATTGTCGCCGCGCAAGACGGCTCACTCGCGGCGTTATTGGGCGCATCGCCTGGCGCATCCACCTCGGTGCAAGCCATGCTGGAAGTGCTGCTGCGCTGCTTTCCCGAACGCATGGCAAGCCGTGAATGGCAAGCCAAACTCAAGCAGATGATTCCCTCTTATGGCGAGTCGCTAGATGAAAATGTGGCGTTGCTGCATGAGGTGCGCGAGCGCACTTTGCGGGTGTTGAAGCTGACGGAAAAATAACTGCGATGTGGGCGTGCGATGTATTGGGCGATAGCCACCGAACCGCATCGCTCGATAATCGAGCTCCTACCAGTTCGCTGTTAGCTGAAAATCAAGCCTTGAATCGCTGCGCAATCAGCACCGCATTGCTACCGCCGAAGGCGAAAGAATTGGACATCACCGCGTTGAGATTTAAGCCCGTGCGCCCTTGGTTCGCAACGTAATCTAAATCGCATTCAGGGTCGGGATGATGCAGATTGAGAGTGGGTGGCACGGCATTGTTTTCTAGGGCTAACACCGCCGCGATAAATTCTACTGCGCCTGTCGCGCCCATCAAATGACCGTGCATAGATTTGGTCGAGCTGACGGGAATGTTTTTCGCCGCTGCGCCAAACACCTGTTTAATCGCCTGCGTTTCTTGCACGTCGCCCGCCAAAGTTGCGGTGCCGTGTGCGTTGATGTAACCAATATCAGAGGGCTGCAAACCCGCGTCGTTTAAGGCTGTGAGGATGGTGCGCGTTTGTCCGTTGGCATCCGGTTTGGTGAGATGGCTGGCATCCGATGAGCTGTGATAGCCGACTAATTCGGCATAAATTCTTGCGCCGCGTTTGACCGCGCGCTCGGCATCTTCCAACACCAACACTGCCGCGCCCTCGCCCATCACCAAGCCGCTGCGGTCTTTTGAAAAGGGTTTGCACGATGCACTTGCGTCTTGCTCGTCTTCGCTTGCCAAGGTGCGCAACGCTTCCCAGGCTTTGATGATACCTAGCGTCAACATTGCTTCTGCGCCGCCTGCCAACATCACATCCGCATAGCCGTCTTTAATTTGGCGATAGGCTTCGCCGATTGCAATCGCCGAGGAAGAACACGCCGTCGCGTAAGTCACGTTCGGCCCTTGCAAGCCATACTTAATCGAGATGTGCGAGGCAGCGGCGTTGTTCATGCTGAGTAGCACCGAGAGCGGTTTGACGCGCGGCACCTCGCGCTGCATCACTTCCGTATAGCCATCCTCTAGCGTCGCCGCACCGCCCACACACGACCCCATATACACGCCCGCGCGCAGTTGTTCAGCCTCAGTTAATTCCAGCTTGGCATCGGCGACCGCTTGTGCCGCCGCCACCAGTGCGAACTGGCTAAAGCGATCCATACTGGTGAGCTGCATTTTGGAAAAATGCTCAGACGGGTTGAAGTTTTTGACGGGGGCGGCGATGCGCGTATTGAGCTGGGAGATGAAGGACTCATCCAAGCGTTGAATGCCTGATTGCCCTGCCATTAGATTGGCAAAAAATTCGCTGGGGGTGTTGCCGACGGGCGAGATAACGCCCAAGCCGGTGATAACGACGCGTCGTGACATGCGGGGGGAGTTAAGCCTTGCCGTGTTGCGCGGCGACCAGTTGGTCAACTACATTGGCAACGTCTTGCACAGTTTTCAAATCCACCCGTTCGTCGCCAAATTTGATGCTTAATTCATCTTCCAAATTGAACATAAATTCCACGATAGACAAGGAATCTACGCCTAAGCTGGCGAGTTCCGCGCTCGGTGTGAGCTGTTCTAATTTGAGGTCGAATTGTTCAACCATCATGCGTTGGATTGTTGCGAGAGAGCTCATTATTTTTACCCTGAAATTTTAGCGCGCGCATTGTAACAGAATGTAAACGCGCGCTTCACTAGCCTGACGGCTAGTCCGAATGAGCTACTGAACGGTATGCGGCAAAAAAACGAATGGTTTCGCCAGCAACGTGTTCACGCTCGTTATCGACGGTAATCATGTGATAACTATTGTGCAGCGTCACCAGCTCTTTGTGCTGCGAACCTAGATTCGCCATGACATAGCGCGGGTTGCGCATCGAGGCAATATCGTCTTCTTCGGCGTGAATAACGATGGCGGGCGCGGTCACTTTAGACAGTGATTTCTTGACGGCAGCAATCATCCGTTCGGCTTCTTGGATGGCGGGTAAATTGAGCTTGGATGCACCGACAATGGTGGAATCTTTATGCGCCATTTCGCGCGCAATCCATTTGCGCAATTGCGCATTTTTTAAGCCGAATGGTTCGCGTTCGCGATAGGTATAAAGATAACGCGCGGGCGTGTAATAGCCGACATAACGCATAAAGCGATACCAAGGAATGCTCCAGCCGTCGTACCACAAAGTGGTCGCCATTAAGGTCAGCGCGGCAACCTTGTCGCCTTGCTCGGCCGCCACGCTCAAGGACAGCACCGCACCGATGCACAGCCCGCCCATAGCCACGCTGGTATGCTGACTTTTTAACGCTAGAAATTCAGCGGTGGCAGCAACGTGCCAATCTTGCCAATGCGTTACCGAGCGCGGCGTGTCGCCTTGAATAAAACCATAACCGCGTAGATGCGGCACATGCACGGTGTAGCCCGCTTGATGAAGTCGTTTCGCCAACGGCTGCAATTCGGCGGGGCTGCTTTGCAAACCATGCAGCAGCAATACCGCATGTTCGCCGCCGTCTAGATGAATGGTTTGCATAGCTGCTCCTGAAAAAAGTGGCGCATTTTACTTGAGCCTAGCGAAACTATCTGCATTGTTATGCCTCGCCTTTTTGTGCTTGCCAAGCCGCCAAGGCAGTGCCGAATAAGGCGCGCCAACTATTGCGTGCAGCCGCACCGCCTGCAATCTCGCCGCGATGCACGAAACTCAAAATTTCACTTTCAGTAATTTTGCAATGCTTGCGCAAAATGCCATACAAGCCTTGTTCTATCAGGCTAATCTCGCGGGTGATACGCGCTTGTGCGACTTCATCTTGCGCATCACACAGCCAAGAAATCGCCAGCATGTTGTCAAATAAATCCCACAAACCTTTTTGACTGCCCTTAATAACCTCGACGCTTTGTCCGCCCCGCGCGCTAATGTCTAAGCGGATTTTTTCACGCAGCGCGTCATTCAATACCGCATCGTTGCCGCCCAAGCGCACCAACATCAATACGCCTTGCAGCGCACCAACATGCAGTTGCGCGGCGCGCACGGTGTTGTCCTGCAAGGCTTTGCGCGTGGCGAAGTCGTACACGCGTGCCAGCGTGAAGTACGCCAAGCCTAGCGTGACGGGACCCGTAAGATTGATGTAGGTGTTGCTAAAGTTGATGCTGGCGTAACAAATACCTAACAAAATAAATTGTGATGCGCCAAATAAACGGTCAATTTTGGCGCGCCCTGCATCGCGATAAAAGCCCCAAGCAGTCGCCCAAATCAAGCTCAGCGTGAGCAGTAAATAAATAATTTTGGCATCGGGGAAACGTAAAAAATCGCCGTGCTTAAAGTTGTCTATGGCGGTGGCTAAAATTTCTACGCCAGGATGATTGCGACTTAACGGCGTGGCTTTGATGTCGAATAAACTCGGTGCGGTCGAGCCGATGATGACGATTTTGTTAGTGAATTCGTCAGCTTTGCGCTGCTTTTTTTCGCGTGAAAAATCGCCATACACTTCGCTAAATCCCACCGAGTGATAAGTGAACGGTGGGCCGCGCCAGTTCAATAAAACATTCGCCGCCGCAGGTTCGGGGTAATGCAAAATTTGCGCGATACGCAGCGGCAAAGACGGAATTTTCCAGCCGTAGTCATCCAGATACACGGGGTATTGGCGGGCGATGCCGTCGCTGTCAGCATAAATGTTGTGCGTGCCTAAACGACCACTTTGCAACGCCGCAGGAAAAAAGGGCAGCACCATCGCCAGTGTTGCGTCCGCTTGTGCGCCGTCAAGTTCGACTATGCCAGGAATCATGCGCGGCGTGAGTTGGCTCAAGCCGTCATCGTTAGCATTGAGCCGCAACATCGGGAAAAAAGTGTTGTCAGTTTTAGCAATCACCGCGTTGAAATATGCATCGCTGTCGGCGTTATACACATCCGCATCGCTAAACAAAATATCGAACACGATGGCTTTGGGATGCTGCGCCTCGATACCTTCGACAAACTCGCCCAACACCTGACGCGGCCACGGCCAACGCCCGTAATCCTTTGCCATCGCCGCCAAACTCGCCTCGTTAATATCGACAATGACAATGTCAGGATCGGCAGCAGGGACATGCACGCGATAGCGCACCATCAAATCAAACGCGCCTTGTTTCATGTTGGCAAACACATGCAAATAGGCGGTGTCCGCGATAATCAACACACTAAAAATCGCCGCTAAATACAAATAAAAAGCCCCGCGCCATTTGTGCGCCAAGCGATCAAATAACAAGGCAAGGGTGCGGCGAATTTGATAGGAAATGCTGGCAAAAATGTTCATGGGGAGAGACTAAAAAATGAGGCGCGCATTATGCTGTAAAAAGCGGCAAGTCCGCATATTACAAAGATTTGCGTCGATTAGAAACCAATAAAAAACCACCCGAAGGTGGTTTTTTATAAAACTTGCTGAGAAACGAAAACCGTAGCGAGCAGCTTGAGTGCTAGGAGCACGGAACGGAGCGACTGAGACATACCGTAGGGTAGGCGAAGAAGTGAGTACCGCGCGACAACGCAATCAAGTTGCGCAGTAGGTTTTTACAAATCTTTCGCGTGTGATGCCAAGTATTTTGCAACGCCTTCAGTCGAAGCACCCATGCCTGCTTTACCTTTGCTCCAACCTGCTGGGCAAACTTCGCCGTGTTGTTCGTGGAATTGCAACGCGTCAACCATACGCAACATCTCATCAATGTTGCGACCCAATGGCAAATCATTCACTACTTGATGACGCACCATGCCCGCTGCATCAATCAAGAACGAGCCACGGAACGCTACTCCGCCGTCGGCTTCCACGTCGTAGGCTTTGCAAATTTCGTGCTTGATGTCAGCAATCAAGGGGTAGCGAACTTGGCCAATCCCACCATTGTTGACGGGCGTATTTTTCCAAGCCAGATGAGTGAAGTGCGAATCAATCGACACGCCGATTACTTCTACGCCACGCGCTTTGAATTCATCCAAACGATGGTCAAAAGCAATGATTTCAGAAGGGCAGACAAAAGTGAAATCAAGCGGGTAGAAAAACACCACTGCCATTTTGTTTTTGATGTGCTTGTGCAAATTAAATGATTCGTTAATTTCATTGCTACCCAATACAGCGGCTGCGGTGAAATCAGGTGCGGTCTTGCCAACTAATACGGCCATGGTGAACTCCTAGTAATCTAAAAATGTTGCGGTTGATGAAACGAAAAAGGCGACGAAATTTACCAGAACGCGACACGCTGTCAACCGCGTGCCGACTAGGGATTCAAGCATCTCAAAAAATTCAAATATCAAAGTGAGCAACAACGCATCGCGAAGAGATTTTCATTTTATGAGCGTTTTAAGGCAATAGCGTTTCACCTGCGATTAGGTGCGCGAAAGTTTCGCGGGCGCGCACTAGCTGTACGGTATCGCCATCCACTATCACTTCGGCAGCACGACCTCGTGCGTTGTAATTCGAACTCATGCTCATGCCATATGCCCCCGCCGACATCACCGCGAGCAGAGAATTTTCGGTAATGGTGAGGCTACGATTGCGTCCGATAAAGTCGCCTGTTTCGCAGATGGGGCCGACTACGTCGAAGATTAAACAGTTGCTTTTCTCGACTGTCCCCTCGCCCTCTGGGAGAGGGTTGGGGTGAGGGTTTTGCACCACCGGCAAAATCCGATGATACGCATCATACAAAGCGGGGCGCATCAGGTCGTTCATCGCGGCATCGACAATCGCGAAATTCTTTTCTTCACCGTGTTTGATGTACTCGACTTTGGTCAGCAATACGCCCGCATTGCCCACTAACACGCGACCTGGCTCGAGGATAAGTTTGTGGGTGCGACCCGCCAAGGCTTTGAGCAAAGCGGCAATGTAATCGCTAATCGCAGGAGGGGTTTCATCGTCGTAGCAAATGCCCAAACCGCCGCCTAAATCAAGGTGCGTGAGGACGATGCCCTCGGCAGCGAGTTGGTCAACTAACAGTAATACTTTTTCGACCGCAGCGATAAACGGGCTGGTTTCGGTGAGCTGCGAACCGATGTGGCAATCCATGCCGGTGATGCGTAAATTTTTCAAACTGCGCGCATGGCGATACAGCGCAATCGCGTCGGTATAAGCCACGCCGAATTTATTTTGCTTCAAGCCAGTGGAAATATACGGATGGGTTTTGGCATCGACATCGGGGTTGACGCGCAGGCTAATCGCAGCCGTTTTGCCCATGCTGGCAGCGACCGCATTGAGCCTGTCCAACTCAGGTGCGGACTCGACGTTGAAGCACAAAATGTTCGCCTCTAATGCCATGCGCATGTCGTCTGTGCTTTTGCCCACGCCCGAAAAAACAATTTTTTGTGCATCGCCGCCCGCCGCTAAAACGCGTTGTAATTCGCCACCTGACACGATGTCGAAACCCGCACCTAAACGCGCCAACACATTCAGCACGGCGAGATTGCCATTGGCTTTGACCGCGTAGCAAATCAAGTGCTCGCGCCCTTGCAACGCCTGACTAAATTGCTGATACGCATCGGTCAGCGCGGCGCGCGAATAGACGTAACACGGGGTGGAGAATTGCGCGGCGATGTCGGTGAGAGCAACATTTTCGGCGTGCAGTTGAGCATTTTTTTGCGTGAAATAATTAGACATAAATTTGAAAAAAGTTAAGGCGCAGATGGAGTGTTAGGAACAGCGGAGCTGGCAGGTATGGCGGTAGCAATGGGCACGCTAGCGGGCAAATATAACGCGCCTTTACGTCCACAGCCTTGCGTGAACAAAACTAAACCCACGATAATGCAAAGACGTAGCGACATCGCGCGCAACCCGAAAAATTAAAGAGGCGGATTATAAATGACTGAGAGCGAATTCAACCAATTGGCGGACGCGGCATTAGCAAAAATTGAGGCAGCGATTGACGCGTGTGGTGGTGATGTGGAAGGCAATCGCAGTGGCAACGTGCTGGAAGTGGAGTTCGACAATGGCGCGAAAATTATTATCAATCGCCACGATGTGAATCAAGAAATTTGGGTGGCGGCAAAATCAGGCGGCTTTCATTTTGCTTATCAAAATCAGGCTTGGCGCAGTCGCCGCGATGACAGTGAGTTGTATAGCAAGCTGGTCGAATTATTTGCCGAGCAGCGGCAAGTCTTAACCTTCTAAGCCGCGCCGAACCACTTGCCACGAAACAGTTTTAGATTATCCAAAATGCGCACCCCCAGATGCGATTCGCGCACTTCTGCAACGGCTTGCACCTTGTGGCTGCGCAATAATTTAGGCGTTTGCTTGTAGCTTAAATAGCGCTGTAATGCGGCATGAATATGTTCTTTTAACAAAGCGACATTGATTGGTTTGGACAAAATCCGGAACACTTGCGCTTGATTGATCAGCTCAATCACCAGCTCTGAGTCAGCTTTTTTAGTGGTAACGATGGTCAGAATTTGTGGCGTTTCTTGCTTTAATAATTTCAGCATCGAGGTTAGCTCAATTTGACTGGCTTCCACATCGGCAAGTACCACCGCGACTTCTTGTTGTTGCAAAATGAGCATGGCATCTTCACTGTCAGCGGCATAAAGCACGGGGCAACGTGTGCCCAGCAGCTCGCGTGCGACGCGGAAAATATCTTCATCGGGGGCAATCACCAACACCGCCGCCGTCATTTTATCGGGCAAGGCAACCGCCGCACTCTTGGTATCGGCGAGTTCGAGTGCAATGGTGACAGCCTCGGCAACCACGCTGTGCAAGGCGGCGTTGTCCCAAGGTTTGTTGATAAAGCGATACACCTCACCGTCGTTAATCGAGCCTACGATTGCCGACAAATCGGAATAACCCGTCAACAAAATGCGCACACTGCGCGGCGAAATTTCGCGCGAGCGGCGCAACAAATCCACGCCTAACATAAGTGGCATACGCTGATCGCTGATGATGACGTGCATTTGATATTTGCGTAAAAACTCTAACGCCTTGTTGCCATCGGTGGTGGTGAAAACGTGGTAACGCTCGCGGAATAAGGACTTCAGGGCGGTCAAGATGCGCTCTTCATCATCCACAATCAGCAAGCGCGCTTTTTTCACACTGGTATCTAAACTAATCGTGCCGCTATCGTCGTCGGCTGTTAACGCCTCCGCTTTGATTTTGATGGTGTTCATCGCCTGCGCCACATTGAGCAAGGCGTTGCCATCAAACGCCTGCGCCGCCAAGCTGCTGACCGTCACTTCAGGGCTAATCGAATCGCGCACCGCTTGCTTAAACGCATCGGAAAATTCGCGCGCACTGGCATAACGATCTTCAGGTTTTTTCGATAAGGCTTTGCCTAACACTGCATCCATCGAAGCGGACAAACGCATATTGAGCAGGGATGGCTTGACCGGATCAACCGCCAACACCTGCTGCATGATGGTGGCGACATTGCCTGTGAAGGGACGATTGCGCGTGAGCAACTCATAAGCAATCACGGCGATGGCAAATAAATCGACCAAGGGCGTAATTTCTTTACCTAAAAATTGTTCAGGCGACATGTAGTGCGGTGTGCCTAATAAATCACCCATTTGCGTGAGCGTAGAGGCTTCCACGTGAGCAATACCAAAATCATTTATTTTGATACGGCCGTCGTTGTTGATGAGAATGTTAGACGGCTTAATGTCGCGATGCACCACCTTGTGTCCATGCGCATAACCGATACCGTCAAGAATTTGCGCGATGATTTGCCCTACCTCGTGAATTTCATATACATCGCCTTGCGCGAGATGCTGCGAGAGCGGTTTGCCATGCACCAACTCCATGACGATGTACGCACCTTGCTCGTCTTCAAAATAGTCGTAAATTTGCACAATACGGGGGTGTACTAAACGCCCCACCACCTGCGCTTCTTGGCGAAAGCGTTGCAATAGCTCATCTAACTCAGTGCCTTGATAAGAGCGTTTGTCGATGCACTTAATCGCTACGGCTCGCGCGATTGCCGCATCCCAGCCGCGCCACACCACGCCCATACCGCCTTTGCCTAGCTCGCCTTGAATTTGATACTTACCAATTTGTGTCGGTGTCACCATGATGCTCATCCTTCTAAAGCTGATTCTGCGGGTGGTTTTAACGGTAGCCAGATGGTGAATTTAGTCCCCATGCCAGCCTTCGATTCTGCCCTAATTTTTCCGCCATGTTGTTGAATGATTTTATAAGAAATCGACAAGCCCAAGCCCGTGCCTTTGCCAATTTCTTTAGTGGTAAAAAATGGATCAAAAATTTTCGGCAAAATATCGGCGGGAATGCCATTGCCGTTATCCACTAC
>JARCRQ010000023.1 GCA_029850585.1 Sideroxydans sp. | reverse complement strand
CCGCCATAATTTCACCCATCGGCCTCTTCGCAGAGGCCGATTTAATTCAGAAATAGAACCATGCTGCCATCAATCGAACAACGCCTCGCCCTCGAACTTGCTGCTAAACCTGCCCAAATTTCCGCCGCTGTCGCCATGCTTGACGAAGGCGCGACCGTGCCTTTTATTTCGCGTTATCGCAAAGAGGCGACGGGCGGGTTGGACGATATTCAGTTGCGCTTATTGGAAGAACGCTTGCGCTATTTGCGCGAGTTGGAAGACCGCCGCGCGTCCATTATTTCCAGCATTACCGAGCAAAATAAAATGACTCCGACTTTGTTGGATGCCATCGCGCACGCAACCGACAAGACGCTGCTAGAAGACTTGTATTTGCCGTACAAATTGAAGCGTCGTACCAAGGCGCAGATTGCGTTAGAAGCGGGTCTCGCGCCGCTGGCGGAGTCGCTGATGAACGACCCGACACTATCACCCGAAGTTGAAGCGGCTAAGTTTTTGCGTCCTGCATTCAGTACAGAAAATGGCGACAACGCGGGCGTGGCGGACACTAAAGCGGCACTGGATGGCGCGCGGCAAATTATGTTGGAACGTTTCGCGGAAGACGCGACGCTGCTGCAAAAGTTGCGCGAGTATTTGCTGGAACACGGCGTGGTGGAATCCAAAGTAGTCGAGGGCAAGAATGACGCGGCGGAAAAATATGCCGATTATTTCGACTATTCGGAAACGCTGAACACCATTCCTTCGCATCGCGCTTTAGCCCTTTTTCGCGGTCGCCGCGAGGAGATGCTGTCGGTAGTATTGCGCCTCGATACCGAAGCCGAGAAGCCCGCTTGGAGCGCGCCGCACAACCCTTGCGAGCTGCGTATCGCGAATCATTTTGGCATCAAAAGTCTCGGTCGCCCCGCCGATGCTTGGTTGAGCGACACGGTGCGTTGGACTTGGCGCGTAAAAAGTTTTTTGCATCTGGAATCGGAACTGATGGGCGCGTTGCGTAGCCGTGCCGAGACCGAGGCGATTAACGTGTTCGCGCGCAATCTGAAAGACCTGCTGCTCGCCGCGCCTGCTGGCCCGCGTGCCACGATGGGCCTCGATCCTGGCATCCGCACTGGCGTGAAAGTCGCGGTGGTGGACGAGACTGGCAAGGTGGTGGATACCGCCGTGATTTATCCACACCAGCCGCGCAACGATTGGGATGGCTCGCTGCACACGCTGGCGAAGCTCGCCGAGAAACATCGCGTGGCGATTATCTCCATCGGCAACGGCACAGCTTCGCGCGAGACCGACAAACTAGCGCACGATTTAATCAAACTGCGCCCTGAATTGAAGCTCACCAGCGTGGTGGTTTCCGAAGCGGGCGCATCGGTGTATTCGGCCTCGGAATTCGCCTCGAAAGAATTACCCGATATGGATGTAAGCTTGCGCGGTGCGGTGTCCATCGCGCGCCGCTTGCAAGACCCGCTGGCGGAGCTGGTGAAGATAGATCCCAAGTCTATCGGCGTGGGGCAATACCAGCACGACGTGAGCCAAACACAGTTGGCGCGCTCGCTGGATGCGGTGGTGGAAGATTGTGTAAATGCCGTGGGCGTGGATGTGAACACCGCTTCCGCACCTTTGCTGTCTAGGGTTTCAGGCTTGAGCAGCACCGTCGCGGCGGGCATCGTCAGCTATCGCGACAGCAAAGGAAAATTTGCCAGCCGCGAACAGTTGCGCAATGTGCCGCGTTTAGGCGACAAAACTTTTGAACAAGCGGCGGGATTTTTGCGCATTATGGGTGGCGATAATCCACTCGACGGCTCGACCGTGCATCCCGAATCTTATCCGCTGGTGCAACGCATTTTGGCGGACATCAAGCAAGATATTAAAACCGTCATCGGCAATAGCAGCCTGCTCAAATCACTCAACCCCGCCAGTTATAGCGATGCGAAATTCGGCATCCCGACCATCACCGACATCCTCAAAGAATTGGAAAAACCGGGACGCGATCCGCGCCCAGAATTCACCACCGCGACCTTCCGTGAGGGCGTGGAAGAAATCTCCGATTTGAAGCCCGATATGATTTTGGAAGGTGTGGTCACCAATGTCGCCGCGTTCGGCGCATTCGTCGATATTGGTGTGCATCAAGACGGTTTGGTGCATATCTCCGCGTTGTCTAACACCTTTGTTAAAGACCCACACAGCGTGGTCAAAGCGGGGCAAATTGTGAAAGTGAAAGTGCTGGAAGTCGATGCCAAACGCAAACGCATCGCGCTCACCATGCGCCTCACTGACACTGCGGCAAGTAGCAATCGCGATGCACCGCGCGAGACGCGCAGCCCAGCCAAAATCCCGCAGCGCGGCAATCAACCCCTAGTTGAAAATGCCATGGCGAGTGCGTTTGCAAAACTAAAAAGCTAATAATCTGCGTCATCCAAGCAATAAAAAACCGTGCGAACTGGCACGGTTTTTTTGCTATTTGCCTAACACTGCCGAAGCCGCTAGGTTAGGCGATGGAACAGGATTAGGTTTATCCAAAATCTGATAAAAAACTTCGTTCTGTTTGACCATGCCCAGCTCACTGCGGGCGCGTTCTTCAATCGCGGCCGTACCCTGTTTTAAGTCGCGCACTTCGGCATCCAACACCGCGTTGCGCGCTTGCGTTTTTTCATTTAATTTTTGTTGTTCGGCAACTTGATGATGCAAATCCCACACCTTCAACCAGCCGCCTTTACCCAGCCACAATGGGTATTGCAGCAACAACAAAACCAGCAACAAAATTATCGTCACGATACGCATATCAGCCTATAAAAAAATCGCCCCGATGGTGCGGGGCGATGTCGATACTAAAAAACTATTGTCCGCAGATTAAACAGATTGACGCAGATTAAATACACCAACAACACTGTGATTTTTAGTTTGATGGTTTTGATTTTAGTCTGTGCAAATCTGCGTAATCTGCGGACAAAAAGTGTTTACTTGTTCAACTGATAGTAAGCCGCGCGGCCTGGGTAGGATGCGCTAGAACCCATGTCTTCTTCGATGCGCAACAACTGGTTGTATTTCGCCATGCGATCGGAACGTGACAAGGAGCCCGTTTTGATTTGCATGACGTTGCAACCCACTGCCAAATCAGCAATCGTGGAATCTTCAGTTTCGCCTGAGCGATGCGACATCACAGCGGTGTAACCCGCGCGTTTTGCCATTTCAATTGCGGCAAACGTTTCAGTCAGCGTGCCAATTTGGTTGACCTTAATCAGGATGGAATTCGCCAAACCTTGCTTGATACCTTGGCTCAAAATTTTGGTGTTGGTAACGAACAAATCATCGCCGACCAACTGCACATTTTTGCCTAAACGATCGGTCAAAATTTTCCAACCCGCCCAGTCGTGTTCGCTCATGCCGTCTTCTATAGAGACGATAGGATATTTGTCCACCCAAGTCGCGTACATATCGACCATTTGCTGCGAATTCAACACCAAACCATCGGCCTTCAAATGGTACATGCCATCTTTGTAAAACTCAGACGAAGCTGGATCCATCGCAATCGCAACGTCTTGACCGGGCACATAACCCGCAGCCTCAATCGCTTCCATGATGACTTTTAACGCGCCTTCGTTCGAGCCCAAAGCCGGTGCGAAACCGCCTTCATCGCCCACCGTTGTGGCAAAACCTTTGTGATGCAACACGTCTTTCAGTGCGTGAAAAACTTCCGCGCCATAACGCAACGCTTCGCGGAAAGTCGGCGCGCCCACTGGCACGATCATAAATTCTTGCATGTCGCCACCGCCGGTTGCATGTGCGCCGCCGTTAATGACATTCATCATCGGCACGGGCATTTCCATGCGCGCCGACTTTCCGCGAAGCGTTGCGTTATGGCGCGGAAGTTTTTCAC
>JARCRQ010000022.1 GCA_029850585.1 Sideroxydans sp. | reverse complement strand
ACCCGATGAAGGCATGTATTTCAAGTTGGGCGAGACCCAAATCGTGGCGATTCCTGCGCACTTTATGCACTCGGAAGGCAACTTCCAATTTTACGATCCGATTAGCAAAATTTTATTTTCGGGCGATATGGGCGCGTCGATTGTGTCGCACACGGAAGCGGATAAACCCGTTGAAGATTTCAATGCGCACATCAAAACGATGGAAGGATTTCACCGTCGTTACATGATTTCCAATCGCATCAATCGCTACTGGGTGAGCATGGTGCGCGGCATGGATGTCGAGGCGATCGTGCCGCAACACGGACGCTCGTTTAAGGGCAAAAAAATGGTCAAACAATTCTTAGATTGGATAGAAGTGTTGCCGTGCGGGATTGAAAACATGACGCAGGAAAATTATCGCTATCCACTGCCTCGGCTGTAATTTTTAGCGGTTAATGCGACGTAAAAAAGCTCGGCAACCTTTTAGGTTGCCGAGCTTTTTTAGTGCTGTGTTTAGCCTAAAGCCGCTACTCCCGCCGCCGCTATCTGACCGTCTTGCGCGGCGCGTACGCCGCTGATGCCTATCGCACCTATCACCACGCCGTCGCGCACAATCGGCACGCCCCCTTCGGCTGGAATTACGCCCGGCAACGCCAGATGAATCAAGCGTCCGCTTTGCACGGCGGTTTCAGAATCTTTGGTGGCGTATTGAAATGCCGCCGCCGCGTGCGCCTTCATCATCGCGGTTTCTACCGAGCCAAACTTGGTGTCGTGCGCGCGTTGCAAATACAACAAATGCCCGCCGTCATCGACCACTGCGATGGTCACTTTCCAGTCATTGCGCAACGCTTCTGCCTGGGCTGCGGCAGCAATTTTTTTCGCTTCCGCTAGCGTCAAAACGGCTTTGCTTGCCATGTTAATTGCCCAACAGCGCAAATACTTTGTCGCGTATCGCTTCGACTGAACCTACGCCTGGCACATGCACGCATTTAGGCGCGTTTGCCGCCCCGGATTGTTGCCAAGCCAAATAGTATTCAACCAGTGGTTTGGTTTGCTGGTGATACACGTCCAAGCGTTTCATTACGGTGTCTTCTACGTCGTCGGGACGCTGCACTAATTCTTCGCCCGTCTCATCATCTTTGCCCGCCACTTTGGGCGGATTAAACACAATGTGGTAGGTGCGACCTGAGGCGGGATGGACGCGGCGACCACTCATGCGCTGAATAATTTCGCTGTCTTCAACATCAATTTCCACCACGAAATCAATCGGGATGCCTGCGTCTTTCATCGCTTGTGCTTGCGGAATGGTGCGCGGAAAACCATCGAACAAAAAGCCGTGCGCGCAGTCGGCATCTTTGATGCGTTCTTTGACCAAATTGATGATGATGTCGTCGGACACCAAGCCGCCCGCATCCATAATTTTTTTCGCCGACACACCTAATGGCGAGCCCGCTTTGACCGCCGCGCGCAACATGTCGCCAGTGGAGATTTGCGGAATGGCAAACTTTTCTTTGATGTAATTTGCTTGTGTGCCTTTGCCCGCACCCGGTGCGCCTAGCAGTATCAGTCTCATGTTGTTTCCTTAAATGATAGTCGTTAGCGGTTAGTGGCTAGTCGTTCGTTATCAAGCTGCACGATGCACAAGCAGCAAGCAACGACTAGTGACTAAAAACTAACGACTGTTTACTAAAAATAGTGCTCTTGCCAACTCTAAATCTGCTGGCGTATCCACGCCTGCGGGGGGTGCGTCTGCGGCGATGGTCACGCCGATTTTGTAGCCGTGATAGAGCGCGCGCAGTTGTTCCAAGGCTTCAAAGTGTTCCAGCGCGCAAGGTGCTAGTTGGCTATACGCGCGTAAAAAACTGACGCGATACGCGTAAATGCCGATGTGCCGCAGCACGGGTAAATCATGGGGTAAGTTGTCGCGTAATGCGTTGGCATTGCCTGACGCTGCCGCGAATAAATCACGCGGATAGGGAATCGGTGCGCGGCTGAAATACAGCGCGTTGCCATTTTTATCTAACACGGTTTTGACGATGTTGGGATTGCGCAAACTGGCTTCGTCGTGAATGGCGTGCGCGGCGGTGGCGATGGCGCATTCAGGATGCTGATGTAAATGTTCTGCGACGGCGCGTATCAGCGCGGGTGGAATCAGCGGCTCGTCGCCTTGCACATTCACCACAATGGTGTCATCCGACCAGCCACGTTGCGCGACTACTTCGGCGATGCGATCGGTGCCACTGGCGTGATCATTGCGCGTCATACAGGCATTAAAACCGTTAGCAGCGGCGACTTCTAAAATCGGCTGATGGTCAGTCGCGATGTAAATTTGTTGCGCGCCACTTACGCTCGCTTGCTCGGCAACCCTTATAACCATAGGCTTGCCAGCGATGTCGAGCAGCGGCTTACCGGGTAAGCGGGTGGAGGCAAAACGAGCAGGGATGACGACGTGAAAGGCGGTCATGGTTAGAGTTTTTCGATTTCATCTACGCTGAGGGTACGGGCTTCATCGACCAGCATCACAGGAATATCGTCGGCAATTTTGAAGGCTAAACGGTCGGCTTTGCAGATTAGTTCTTGTGCGGATTTTTGGTAAATCAGCGGCGATTTGCACAAAGGACAAACCAAAATTTCAAGCAGTTTTGCATCCATGATGTTGCATCTTTCGCAGTATGAGTTCGATGAGCGCGGGGGGAATCTGTGCTTCGACGCGTAACACCCAATAGCGGGCATCGGCGAAGGGCGCGCATTTTACCGCATCTTTTTCGGTTAAGAGTAGCGCATCGCAATCCGCATAATTTAATTCGGCAGCAGTGTAGGCGTGATGGTCGGCAAAGGCGTGATTCGTGCAAGTTAAACCGAGTTTGTTGAGCGCAGCAAAGTAGCGTGCTGGATTGCCGATTCCTGCAATGGCATGGCAGCGTAAGCCTTGTAGCTCAAGGGCAGTCGCGGTTCGGCTAGGCGTTAATAAGTTATAAAAAATCTCGCCTTGCAACTGCATAGCAAATTGCTTTGCGCTATCAGTTTGCGTGCCGCCGTTATAGACAATCGCATCCACACTTTTGAGCCGCGCTACAGATTCGCGCAACGGCCCCGCAGGTAATAAAAATTGATTGCCAAACTGTCGCGCCGCATCGACTACTACGATTTCGACATCGCGCTGTAAACGGTAATGCTGTAAGCCATCGTCGCACAAAATTACATCGCACTCAGGATGCGCGGCGCGCGCCGCAAGGGCAGTGGCAACGCGATTGCGTCCTATCCAAACAGGACAAAGATTGCGTTGCGCCATCAGCAGCGGCTCGTCGCCTACTTGTGCGGCGGTGCTACTAGGCGTGACGGCTTGCGGGGCTAAGCGCGTGCCGCCATAGCCGCGACTGATAATCACAGGATGTTTGCCGTGCGCGATGAGTTGTGCGGCGAGTGCCAAAGTGAGCGGTGTTTTGCCCGTGCCACCGACGCTGATATTGCCCACGATGATGACGGGAACATTGAGCTGAGTGCGGCTAAAAATCCCTGTGCGGAACAGTATGCGACGCGTGGCTGCCAGTGCGCCAAACAGCCAACTGACAGGCAGCAAAATTATATGCAGCGGGGTGATGCGATACCAGTGGCGTTGCAAATCGAACACTTAGTTAGCTTGATTCTGGGTCGTAAAAGTAATGCGTCCAAAGCCTGCTAGGCGCGCCGCTTCCATGATATTGACCACTGATTGATGGGTGGCTTTGGCATCGGCATTGATAACAATGGTCGGGTCAGTTTGTGTCCCCGCTGATTTTTTCAGCGCATCTGACAAGCCATTGATGCCGCTGTAAGCCACACCCTTACTGTTAATCGCGTAATTACCATTGGCATCGACGGCGACTGCGAGCGGCTGCACCGTGCTTGTGCTGGCTTCGCCGCCCGCTTGCGGCAGATTGATTTGCAGTTCAGAAAATTTTGCGTAACTGGTGGTGACCATCATAAAAATCAAAATCACCAACAGCACGTCGATCATCGGAATCAGATTGATTTCGGGTTCTTCGCGATTGCGCCCACGTTGAAAATTCATAGCGGCTTAGTCTTGACGTTGACCGTGTACGGTCTCAACTAATTTGATGGCTTGTTGCTCCATCTCTATCGTCAAACTATCCACTTGGGCGCGGAAATGACGATAGAAAATCATGCTAGGCACGGCAACAATCAGACCAAAAGCGGTGTTGTACAAAGCAATGGAAATACCGTGCGCCAAAATCGCAGGGCTATTGCCCGCCGCATTTTGTGAGCCAAAAATTTCTATCATGCCGACGACTGTGCCGAATAAGCCTAATAAAGGGCTAATTGACGCAATCGTGCCGAGCGTGGTGAGGAAGCGTTCTAGTTCGTGGGTGCTGGCGCGTCCCGCTTCTTCGATGGCTTCTTTCATAATTGCAGGCTGGCTTTTCATGTTTTTTACGCCTGCTGCAAAAATGCGACCGAGTGGTGAGTGCTCATTCAGCTTAGCAATCATCGCCTCGGATGCGCCGCGTTGCTTGAGCTCTTTGACGACTTCATTCAGTAAGGTCGGCGGGGCAATTTTGCTGCTACGCAAAAAAACCAAGCGTTCGGCGATTAAGCCTAAGGCGACGATGGAGGCTAAAATCAATGACCAAATGGGCCAGCCAGCAGCTTCAACAATTGCAAACAAAGTGATACTCCTAATCTGTGAAATGGCAGGGATACGCGAAAATAACTCGTATATGCTTGAGGGTTGATAGTGTTGGAATTGGCAAAGGGCGAACTGTAGCGGTTCAAGTTAAGTTGGGCAAGATTTCTGATAAATTTGTTGATGAAGTCGCGCTAACTTAGCCCTCCGTAAGGGTTTTTTGTTTACTCACAAAAACTGTGGATAACTTTGTGGATAGATGCTTGATGAAGTCGCTAAAGTGATGCGGTATAAGGCTTTTTCAGCCCCGCTTAATTTTGTAACGTAATATATTATTTAATATAAAACAAATACTTATGTATTTTAGCTGGGGGCGTGTAGGGCGGCTAACAGAGGGGGCTAGGCGCGCTGGCAATTTGTGGATGAATTGCCAATGTCAACTAAATTTTTTGCATTTATTTTGCAAAAATCACTTGCTTTTGCTAACTCACCGCTGCGTAAGGGAATCTACGGTTGCTCACAAAATCTGTGGATAACTTTGTGAATAGATTTGGGGTTAAGCACTTAAAGTGATGTTGGATAAGGCTTTTTATTCCGATGTATAATTTTTCGGCGAACAATAAATCAATTAAAAACAATAGCTTGCTGTAAGTGGTGAAATTTTTATGACGCATCGCTCGCGTTAAGCCCCGTGTGGCGCGATTTGTGGATTATTTAAGAAAGTCAATATGTCTTCAGGACTAATTTATCAAGAAAAAAATCGCGTGTTACGCGTTGCCGAACTTAACTTGGCAATCAAGCAGTTAATCGAAAGTAACGTGCCTATGGTGTGGGTGCGTGGTGAAATTTCCAATTTGGTCAAAGCCGCTTCGGGGCATTTTTATTTTTCACTCAAGGACGAGTTGGCGCAAGTGCGCTGCGTAATGTTCCGTCATAAAAATCAAGTCATCGAACGTCCGCTTAGTAATGGTCAATTAGTTGAGGTGTTAGCGATTGCTTCTTTGTATGAGCAGCGCGGCGACTTTCAACTCACCATCGAACAATTACGCCCTGCGGGCTTAGGCGTTTTATATGAACAGTTTGAGCAACTTAAACAACAGCTCGCCGATGAAGGGTTATTTGCCGTTGAACACAAACGCGCGCTGCCTACGTTTCCGCGTCGTATCGGCATCATTACCTCGCCACAAGCCGCCGCCTTGCGCGATGTGTTGACGACGTTGAAACTGCGTTTGCCGAATGTGCCTGTGCTGCTTTATCCCACGCCTGTACAAGGCGTGGGCAGTGCGCAAAAAATTGCGCAGGCAATCGCGCTGGCAAATACGCGTGCCGAATGCGACGTGCTGATAATTTGTCGCGGTGGCGGCAGCATCGAAGATTTATGGGCGTTTAACGAAGAAGTGGTGGCGCGCGCGATTGCCCTGAGTGCGATTCCCACCGTCAGTGGCGTGGGGCATGAAACCGATTTCACCATTGCCGATTTTGTCGCCGATGAGCGCGCGCCTACGCCTACCGCTGCCGCGCAGCGCGTGGTACAAGATCGTCACGCACTGCTAGATGGCTTGAGTGATACGGCATTGCATTTGCAGCGCGCCATGCGTAACCGCTTACAAAACGCCATGCAAACTTTGGATTTTATGCAGCGTCGCGTGCTGCATCCCGCGCAACAACTTCAACGTCAAGCGCAGCAATTAACGCAAATGCAGCAACGCTTGCAGCGCGCTTTCGCGTATCGCAAACAACATGAAAATTTCCGCGTGCAATCACTCAGCCAACTGTTGCATCGCGCCCGTCCCGATGCCGCTCGCCTGCAACAACAGCGCGCCAATTTAGCGCAGCGGCTACACAACGCGATGCAAAATCAGCTCAATCTAGGCGAGGCGAATTTGCAACACACCGCGCAGCAACTTTCCCTACTCGACCCGCAACACGTCTTAGCGCGCGGCTATAGCGTGGTACACGACGCGCACGGCGCGCTAGTGAGCAGCGCACAGCAATTAGCCATTGGTAGTGAGTTAAAAATCACCTTCGCGCAAGGGCGGGCGGGTGTGGCTGTGACAACGACGCAGAACTAATTTTTACCAATGCAGACACACTGACCTACAAAAAAATTTGCCGCACTTGGGTATAATTTCGCGCTTCTAAAACTCCTCTTTACCCGCCATGAAATCCACTCATCCTGCTGTGACTATCGGTACTCCTTTACGCGCGAATGCGACGCGGGTGATGTTGTTGGGCAGTGGTGAATTGGGTAAGGAGGTCATCATCGCCTTGCAGCGTTTGGGCGTTGAAACCATTGCCGTGGATCGGTATGCCGATGCGCCGGGACATCAAGTGGCGCATCGCGCGCATGTTATCAACATGACTGATGGGGCAGCGTTGCGCGCGCTGGTCGAGTTAGAAAAGCCTGATTTAATCGTGCCCGAAATCGAGGCAATTGCCACCGATATGTTGGAATGGTTGGAACAAAATAATGTGGCACGGGTGATTCCTACCGCGCGCGCCACGCGCTTGACCATGAACCGCGAAGGCATACGCCGCTTGGCTGCCGAGACTTTGGGCTTGCCCACTTCCGCGTATCAATTTGCCGACAATTTGGACACCATGCGCGCCGCGTGTGAGGCAATCGGCTATCCGTGTTTTATCAAACCTGTCATGTCTTCGTCGGGCAAAGGGCAGTCAAAAGTTGCCAATGCGAGTGAGGTAGAAGCGGCGTGGCATTACTCACAAAGCGGCGGGCGGGTGGCGCAAGGTCGGGTGATTATCGAAGGGGCGATAGATTTTGATTTTGAAATTGCGCTGCTTACGGTGCGTTCAGTAGCACTGGATGGCACGATAGAAACGCAATTTTGCGAAGCGATTGGGCATGTGCAAGTGCAGGGCGATTATGTCGAGAGCTGGCAGCCGCAAGCCATGAGCGACAAGGCTTTGCACGCCGCACGCGACATCGCAAAAAAAGTCACCGAGGATTTGGGCGGGCAAGGTTTATTTGGTGTGGAGTTGTTTGTAAAAGGCGATCAAGTCTGGTTTAGCGAAGTCAGTCCGCGTCCGCATGACACCGGCATGGTTACTATGTGCTCGCAAGTGCAAAGCGAATTTGAAATCCATGCGCGCGCGATTTTGGGCTTGCCCGTCAACGTCAGTTTGCGCAGTGCGGGGGCGAGTGCGGTGATTTATGGTCAGCATGACACTAAAGATATTATTTTTACGGGCGTGGCAGACGCGCTGCGCGTGCCTGCTAGTGACATTCGTTTATTTGGTAAACCTGAATCGTTCCAACGTCGTCGCATGGGCGTGGCATTGGCAACGGGCAAAGACACCGATGAAGCACGCAGTCGCGCCAAGTTGGCGGCGAGCAAAGTTGTACCCGTCAAAATCTAAAGCATGAAACTCACTGCGATATTGCACACCACTTTTTTAAGTGCTGACCTCGCGCGTTCACGCGCTTTTTACGGCGATTTGTTGGGCTTGCAAGAAGATGTCCAGCGTCCCGTGATGAGCTTCGATGGCATCTGGTATGTCGTTACGCCTACGCAACAAATTCATCTGATGTTGTTACCCAATCCTGAAGCAGGTTTAGCGCGCGCCGCACACGGCGGACGCGACCGACATGTGGCTTATGCGGTGAGCGACATTGCCGTATTACGCACGCGACTTATCGCGGCAAATATAAAATTTACCGAAAGCTCAACAGGGCGCGCGGCGTTGTTCTGCCGCGATCCTGATGACAATGCGCTGGAGTTTATTGGGGAGTAGTGGCTGGGGCGGCGTGTGGGAGCTCAATTTATCGAGCGATTGTTAGAGGTCGCTATCGCCCGATATGCTTCTGCATAAGCATCGACTAAGTGGCAAGCCACAAGTCGTTGCTAAATTCGGCCTTCTACAAACTGCAACTTTCTATTTCAAAGTAGCTACCGCTGCATTAAAGCGCGCATCGGTTTGCGTGGGGCTGGCGTAGCCATCAAAATTATTTGCCATAATTTTATCCAGCAAACTCAAGCGTGCGGCAGGGGCGGGGTGGGTCTTGAACATCAACGCCAGCGAGGAGTCTTGCGCATTTGCCGAGTCCAACATTTGCAACACGGCGGGCAAGCCAAACGGGTCATAGCCTGAACGCGTGGCAATCACGATGCCTTTGCGGTCGGCTTCAAACTCGTCGTCTTTGTCTAAGCCGCGTGCATACACTTCTTTGCCAGCTTGCAAGGCCTTATCCAGCAAAGGATTGTTTTGCGTGTTCAGGGCTTGCCCCGCAAAGTCGCCCGCGATATTGAGGTTGGCGGCTTTTTGCAATGCTGCTAAATGATGTTTACTCAATACATGCACCATTTCATGCGCCAACACGCCGGCTAATTCCGACTCGGTTTTCAAATGTTGCAGCAATCCTTTGGTGATAAAAATCGTCCCGCCTGGCGTGGCGAAAGCGTTCAAATCCGCGCTTTCCAGCACGCCAAATTGCCAAGGCAAATTAGGACGCTCGGTGTGCAAACTCACCCAACGCCCGACATTGTTGACATAGCTTTGCGCGCGTTGGTTTGTCGAGAGCGGCGCAGCACCGAGCAGATTGCTGGCGATGCCGTGACCGATTTGAATTTCTTCGGCTTCGCTGACGGGCTTGTTGGCAGCGACAACTTTACCCGCCATATTGCTGCCCAGCTGCATAAGCTGCTGCGCATCCATGCCTGCACAGCCTGATAGCGTCAGGCTTGCCGCGATAATTAAGATTTTGTAATGAGCCATGATGTCTTCCTTTTTCAATTATTGAGCTGCAACAAATTCAACTGCATAGGATTTTAATTTGCCGCTTTGGGCAAATTGACTAGCCTGATTTTGGTTCACCGCATAGTTTTTTAGCTTGGCAAATTCGACTGGATTAGGCGATGCGTTTTGCACATCTTCACTAGACAGACCGCGCACGCCCGTTGCCACGGTGATGCCGCTACTGCCTGTGCGTCCCACGTTGAATAGGCTTTGTAAGCCACTGTCGCCCGTGCGCGCACTGCTACTGCGCAAATTGAGCATCTTCACCCAGCCATTGCCCGTGCTACTGCTAATGCGCACCCAGCCGCCCATGCGTTGCACGATAGTCACGCTGGCTTTTTCGGGCAGTGTGGCGAGCGTGGCAGCATCGCTAAATGGCTTGGCTTTAATCTCGGTGTTGCGCACCGTGTAGCCGATGGAATCCGCCCAAGCGGGCAGCGTGATACAGCTTAACAACAGTAATACCATTAATTTTTTCATTGCAGTTTCTTCCTAGGTAAAAATAATTCCACTTCTTGCACGCGACCTTTTACTGCATACGAACCCATCGCGCTAAATTCATATTCATCAGCGCAGTGCGCCACGGTGTCGCTCGACACCAAAATGCGCGCCACGCCTTTAGTTAAGCCTTCGATACGACTAGATAAATTGACGGTGTCGCCAATCGCGGTGTAGTCCAAGCGTTCATCCGCGCCGATAAAGCCGACCACCGCACGGCCGCTATGCACACCGATGCCGACATCAAAATCAGCACCCTCCGCGCCTAATTCTTGTTTGAATTGCAACAAGCATTGCTCCATTTCTAATGCGGCTGCCACGGCGTGTTGCGCGTGCTTGGGGTCATCTTGTGGTGCGCCCCAAAACGCCATGATGGCATCGCCGATAAATTTATCTAGCGTGCCGCCATGCTTAAAAACAATCGCCACTTGCAAGCTGAAATAGCGATTGAGCAAGCTGACGATTTGTTCGGGCGTGTGGCTTTCTGACATGGTGGTGAAGCCGCGTATATCCGAAAACAGCACGGTGATGTCGCGCGCTTGCGAGCCTAACGATTGCGCGGTTGCACCTTGTGCCACGAGGCTGGCGACTACGCGCGGATCGAGGAAACGATTGAACATGCGCACGGTTTGTTCGCGCGCTTGCTTCTCGCGTAAATACTCACTGATGGCGGCGGCAAAATAAAACGCCCAAGCAAATAACAAGGGCGTGAACAGCGCGACGCTGAACAGTTTGCTCATGGCGAAATACTGTGCCGCGAGCAAGCCGCCGCTCACGAGCAATAACAGCGCGCCGATTTTGGACGCGTCGCTGCGGCGCAAAAATAACGGCACTTGCAGCGCGATAAGCAGCGCGGCTAACACCGCCGAAAACCACACGGGCAAGGCGATGGTGTGGCGAGCATTTTTGAGATTATCAATCGCGGTGGCGAGAATTTCGGTGCCCGAATACAAGCTGGCAATCGGCGTGGCGCGCACATCGTGCAAGCCCGTCGCACTACTGCCGATAATGACGATTTTGCCTGTCAATTCGTGCGCATCGCGCAGCGGCGTTTCGCGAGTTTGGTCGGCATATAAATCGCTATAGGAAATGTGTTGATAGGCGGGCTGTCCGCCGCGCCAATGCAGCGCGATGCTGTTTTTGCTAGGAATTTTGATGTCCAAATCGCGCATCAAACGGGCGGGCAAAGACTCTAGTTGCCAGCCACCAATATCGCGGCGCAGCTCGTAACGACGCGCGATGCCGTCCGTGTCCTCGCTAAAGTTAATCAGCCCGATGCGCCACGATGTTGGCTCGACCGCTTGCGGGGCTAACAAAATCGCGCGCGCATTCGGGTCAGGATTCGTGCGGTGTGGCAGGTCGGTGAGCTGGGCTAATTCGGCCAGCGACATGCCGTTTTTTTGTTCGCCGTTTAATTGCAGCATGGGCAAATAGACGTTGTGCAGGTCGCGCAATACGTCGTTAAACAGTTGGTCGCTGTCGGGGCGATAACGGTCAGGCTCGCTAAACAAAATATCAAACACGATAGCGGCAGGTTGCTGGCGCGCGATGCCCGCAAGCAACTCGCCATGCACCGCGCGCGGCCACGGCCAACTGCCCGCCACGCTTTGCATCGCGGCGAGGCTGGTCTCGTCTATATCGACGATGACGATGTTGCTATCGGTTTTTAGCGTGCTGGCAATTTGGCGCACGAAGACATCCGACAGACGCGCATCGGGCGTGCTAAAGGAATTGAGCCAATAGGCGTTGGCAGCAATGAGGGCAAGGAAAATGACGGCTAAAAAATGCACACGCTGCATGTTTTTGAGCTTCATGTTCATCTCCTGAATTAGGCGAGCGCGTAAGGCAACGCTAAAAATTGCAGCGTGTCGCCGTGCACGGTTTGAATCGGATTTAAGTCCACGCTGGCGGTTTGTATCACCGCCAAAATGTCATAGCCACCAGCGGGTGCGGCGGCAACATTCGCAATCATGCCGCTGGCTTGACCTTCCATATCCGCACTGAATAATTCGTCGCCCGCCAAGGGCGCAACTGCGCAGTCCAAATGCGCCACATACATGCGGCGTTTCAGCTTGCCCAAGTAGTGCATCCGCGCCACGATTTCTTGACCAGGGTAACAGCCTTTTTTGAAATTGATGCCGCCTAAGGCATCGAGATTCACCATCTGCGGCACGAATTGCTCTTGCGTGGGCGGCAAGATAGAGGGGATGCCGTCGCGGATGTTGAGCCAGTCCCAGCAAGGGCTGCCGACCTTCGCCGCGTGTGCGGCGAGTGCTGTCCATAACGTTGCAGCGTGTTCTGCGTGGCAGGTAATTTGATAACGCGTGTCGCTAATTTTTAATATGCTCGCCGTCGCCGTCTGCACGCAGCTCATCGCTTCACGCGGCAACTCGCCGCACACCGTGCGCAAAATTTCTGCCGCATCCACACCGCTCAAACCCATGCACAGCAAGTCTTGGCTGGCATCGACGATTTTTACTTTGGCGCGCAATACATACATAGACAGTTTTTTACGCAAGCTCTCAAGGATGCTGGTGGGGAGTTGCAAAATAAAATCTTCACCGTCGCGCCAAATTAACAACATCGCCAACATCCGTCCTTTGGCGGTGTTAAAACTACTCAGTTGTGCGTGCGTTGCATCAATTGTGCGTATGTCATTGCTCAACAAATTTTGCAAAAAACTTTGTGCCTCTTCGCCGCTCACGCGCAAGTAGCCAAACTGCGTCAACGCGCATAACACCGTGCTGTTGGCGGTGGCAGTGAGCTCGCTTTTAGCATTCAGAAAATGGCTTAAATCATCGCCCGAAAAATGCGCGCTTTGTGTTGTTAGAAAATTTTGCCAGTCAGTATTCATCGTCATTTTTATAGCGTGATGCCGTAGCGTTTGAGTACGGCGATTAAGAGTAAATAAGCACACGCGGTTAGCGCGATGGCGAGCACTAAGCTAAGCCAAAAATTAACCCCGTGTTTGAGCAAAAAAGCGAAGGCTAAAAATAACACTAAAGAGGGCAACACCAGCCAAAAAATTTGTCCCGATAAGGCAGCGATTTGTGCGGTGGGCGTTGCCTCCATGCGCAACCAAATAAACGCCAGTAGCGAAGTCATCGGCAAGGACGCGAGCAGCGCGGCAAAGCCCGAATGACGCTTGGCGATTTCGGAAATTGCCACAATCAGCAGCGCGGAAATAATAATTTTGAGCAGGTAATACAGCATGGCGCGCTTGAATTTTGAACGGCGCGCAGTGTTAGCCAAGCGATGCCCGATGTCAATCAAGCCAGCCTTTTGGCGCAGAAAAAACAATCCGTATTACTTTTTTTATGCGATGGCTCGCCAGCCAGCCCAATTAAATCAAGGGTGCGACAAAATGCCGCATGTGCAAAGTGAAACTGAATCGGTATAAAGCGCGGTGTTTTTTATGCGGTTAATTTTCACACCGTTAATTTTTAATCAACTTACGAGGATACAAATAATGAAAGCTAGTTTGCCTAAATTTGCTTTAAGCGCAGTTGCTGCATCGTTAATGGTTGCCTGTGGCGGCGGGGGGTCTACACCTACGCCAGCCGCGAACACCCAGGCAGTGACATTGAATTTTGATGTGGTCAACGGCGCAACCGCCGTTGGTACGACAGGTTGCACTGTGCCGATGATTTTGGGTAATGCTTCGGCTGTCGCGCCTTCAACAACCATTGGTACGAGTGGGAAGATGCAAGATTTGCGCTTCTATGTTTCCAATCCGGTGCTGATTGATGCGGCGGGTAACAAGTCGCCTATCACGCTGACCAAAACAACCGATCAAGATAGCAACGTGGCATTGCTGGACTTTGAAACAGGTTCAGGTACTTGTGCAACTGGTACACCTATGACCAACACCTCGATAGTCGGCACGGTCGCTGCGGGTAATTATGTCGGTGTGGAATTTGATGTGGGTGTGCCAGTCAAAGCACCCGACGGTGTGACCTCTTTGAACCATAGCGACACCGTTGCGGCAACCACTCCGATCTTGTTGAAATGGGCAGCGATGGCATGGTCATGGCAGTCGGGCCGTAAGTTTACTAAGTTCGAATTTGTCAAACCCGCTGTACCTGCAACGGCTGCCGCATCAGCCATTCCCGCCGTGACGACCATGGTGCATTTAGGTTCAACAGGATGCCCAGTTACCGCGCTCGGCGTTGACCCAGTTTGCACCAGCCCGAACCGCGCTAAAGTGACTTTCGCAACGGGATTTAATCCAGCGACAAATAAAATTGCTTTGGACTTAGGTTCGTTATTTGGCGGCGTAAATTTGAATACAAGTCAAACGTGGATGTCAGGAAAAGTCACGGGCATGATGACGGCTAACCCTGCTTACTACTACGGCAAGTTCAATTTGGACATAGCTTCTGGCGTGCCTATGACCACTGCGCCAGTTGCACCCGCTTTGTTCGTTATCAAATAAGCCAAGGAATATCATGCGTCCCTCTCTGTTGCTCGGAGGGGTGTTCTCCGCCGCCGTACTCGCCAGCTGTGTGCTGATCGGGTGCGGCGGCGGTGGCACTTCTGCTATTGACCCAGCATTAAGCTCAGGTAATTGGAAATGGGCTATGCCATTTTATTTTCCTGCGCCCTTTGTCCCTGCCGATAACTTAATGTCGGAGGAAAAATTTCAGCTCGGTCGCTATTTGTTTTACGACAAAAAACTATCGGGCAATGGCACGACCGCGTGTGCCTCGTGCCACTTTCAAAACCTCGCTTTCACTGATGGCAAAGCCGTATCGACAGGTTCGACGGGGCAGCTCACTGCGCGCAGTGCCATGCCGATTGCCAACTCGGTGTATCACCCCACACTCACCTGGGCGCGTCCTGACTTGGTCTCGCTAGAGCAACAAGCCGCCGTACCTATCTACGGCACCAACCCAGTGGAAATGGGCGTGACGGCCGCCAATGAGCCCACCATCTTGGCCTTGTTCGCCGCCAATGCGGGCTATGTGGCGCGTTTCAAAGCGGCGTTCCCTGCTGACCCCGCACCCATCACCATGCCTAATATCATCAAGGCGTTAGCCAGCTTTGAGCGCGGTGTCATTTCGGCGAGTTCCAAATACGATTTGTGGAATCAAGGCTTGGCAACCTTAACGCCGTCCGAGTTGAACGGTTTGACCTTGTTCAATACCGAAAAAGCCGAGTGCTTTCATTGCCACGCGGGGCATAACTTTAGTGACCAAACCACCTTCGCGGGAATCCTGCCGCAAGGCAATTTGTTCCATAACACGGGGCTGTACAACATCGACGGACTGGGCGGCTTTCCTGCGCCCAATCGCGGCGTGTTCGAGACCACGGCGGCACCAGCCGATATGGGCAAGTTCCGTGCGCAGACGCTACGCAATGTGGGCGTAACCGCACCGTATATGCACGACGGCAGCATGAAAACTTTGACCGAGGTGGTGGCGTTTTATGCAGCGGGGGGGCGCAATATCCCAGTTGGACAGCCCAATGCGGGCGATGGACGCTTGAACCCATACAAAGACCCGCTGATTCCGCGCATCAATTTAACGCTGGCTGAACAAGCCGATTTGGTGGCGTTCTTAAACACGCTCACCGATAACAATTTGCTCACCAGTCCGCGTTTTGCCGATCCTGCGGTGTTTCCTTAAAGGCTCAAAAATGAAAACAAATTCGTGGTTATTCGCTTTGCTATTGTTGCTGTTGGCTGGGGTGATGTATTTTTTTTGGGCGGCGCATGAGCCTGCTTGGCAATGGCATTTGCCTGCGCATTTTTCCGAGCCGCGCGTGCCTGCTGACAACCCCATGTCAGAAGCCAAGTTTCAACTAGGTCGCGCCTTGTTTTACGACAAGCGCGTATCGGGCAATGGCACGCTGGCGTGTGCGGGCTGCCACTTGCAAAGTATCGCTTTCACCGATGGCAAAGCGGTGGCAACGGGTTCGACGGGGATGCTCACGGGGCGCAGTGCACAAGGCTTGGCAAACTCGGCATATCACACCACTTACACTTGGGCGAATTTTTCGCTGGCGACTTTAGAGCGGCAGATGTTAGTGCCGCTGTTGGGTGAGTTTCCCGTCGAGATGGGGCTGACCGATGCCAACATTCCCGTGATGCTAAAACGCTTGAGCGACGATGCAGATTATGCGCAACGCTTTGCTAAAATTTTTCCTAACAGCCAGCCCGCTATCAACTTGGAAAATGTCATCAAAGCCATCGCCACATTTCAGCGCGGCTTGATTTCGGCGAGCAGCAAATACGATGAATTTTTAGCCCAGCGCGCCAGCTTGAGCGCGCAAGAAGAACGTGGCCGCAGCCTGTTTTTTTCTGAGCAAGCGCAGTGTTCGCAATGTCATAGCGGGTTTAATTTCACCGACCAAACCACGGTTGCTAGTGATACTAAATTTGCCACGCCGTTTCATAACACGGGCTTATATAACGTCGATGGCAAGGGCGGTTTTCCAGAAGGTAATCGCGGCATTTTTGAGCTGTCGAACAAGCCCGCTGACATGGGCGCATTTCGCGCGCCGAGTTTGCGCAATGTCGCAGTGACCGCACCCTATATGCACGATGGCAGCGTGGCGGATTTGCCTAGCGTATTGAAGTTTTATGCAGGGCATGGTCGCGTGATTAGCAGTGGTGCAAACCAAGGCGATGGACGCGCCAATCCGTTTAAGGACGAACGGATTGCACACATCAACTTGGATGATGCCGAGCAAGCCGATGTCATCGCTTTTTTACGCACGCTGACCGATGAAAAATTTCTCACTAATCCTCGTTTTTCCGATCCCAAAAATGCCCCTCATTAAATTTTTTACGCTGAGTTTACTTAGTGTCAGCGTGGCTTACGCGCATGACGATGCCATCCCTACGCCTCGCAACATCGAAGCCGCCGCAGATGCCGCATCCCCTGTTGTCGAGACGCATAAATTGGAATTATTCGCAGGGCTAGGGATGCAAGCCTTGCACGGCGCAAAAGCCTATCCAGCCGCGCGTTTGCCGGGTGTGTTGGAAGCGGGCAGCGCGCGTAGCGATCAGCGTGGCGACGGTTTGGATTACGCCGAAATCGGTGCGCGTGCGCAGTTTATGTCCACTCTGTCTGGGCAACTGAATCTGGCGCGTCACGGCGGCAAAGGTGGAAGCAACGATGTGGATCAGGCCTGGCTGGATTTCCATGACAGCGTCGCTGAACATGGGTATGCCGCACGTGCGGGCAGGCAGCTGGTGCCGCTAGGCTTGCTTAATTTGCAACACGCCCACACGCGTGATTTCGGCATCGCACCCTTAACGATGCGCGCCATGGTGAATGACGCTTGGCGCGCCGATGGGGTGCGACTAGATGCCGAGTTAGGCGCGGGTTTTGCGGCGGGCGTGGGCGCGTGGATGCAGCAAGGTTTTCCCGGCACGGTCAGCAATCGTCCTGATATGCAGAGTGCGCGGCTGGCTTGGTCGGATGCGCAATTCAAATTTGAAGCGGGCTATGTGCATACCGCCATCAATCAGCGCGCCTTATCTACCGTGGGGCTGGCGGGGCATACGCATAGCGTGCCGACCTGTACTGTCGCGTCCGCCACCTTGGTTTGTCTGCAAGGTGCGGCGAATATCTGGACATTGGCGGGACGTTGGCAAGCCGCTGCGGACAGTGTTTGGCTAGGCGGTGAATACTGGAATAAACGCGAAACAGGCACGCTGCGCAGCAACTTCGGCAAACCCAATTATCAGGGCGAGATGAACGGGGGCTGGTTAGAAATTGGCTACCCCATTTTGCCCAATTTGCAAGTTCTGGCGCGCAGCGAAAAGCTGGTGGCAAAACATGTATTGCTTGGCGCAAATGCCGCCTTAGTTGCCACCCAAGCGGGTATTTTTAATTCCGCACAACCCTTAACCAGTCAGGCGGCAGCGGTGCGTTGGCAGCCCTATTCTGGACATCATTTAAGTGCGGAATGGACGCAGCAAAATTTAGGCGCAAATAATTTTTCAGCATATTTACTGCGCTACCAAATGGAATTGAGCGTGAGCCTGCTGTAGCGCATTCGCGCCGCACCAACAAGGGTATGACTTTACTTTTTTGGTGCGAAAAGGCTTAGCGATTCCCTTATCGCATTCACTCCGCTATATAAAGGTGGCAAAGACGATGCGGCGCGCGTGGCATTTTTGTTTGAACGCTACAAACCATCACTAGCCTACTGCCCGCGCTCACCGCGAAAAAGCCGCGAAAAGCTAATGCGCCATCTTTTTACTTATTGAAAACGCGTTGCTGCTTATAATCGCGCCCTTGTTTTTTGTAGGAGTTCGCCATGCCGACTATCAGTATGTTTTATGGGATTTTAGTCACGTTGTTATTTGAAGATAACGACCGTCATCATTTGCCGCACTTCCATGTTCGTTATCAAAGCGCAAAGGCATCTATTGCGATTGAAGATGGACGCGTGTTGGCGGGAAATTTGCCGCCTAAGCAATTAAAGCTGGTGCAGGCTTGGGTGGAGTTGCATCGCGATGAGTTGTTGGCGGATTGGGACTTGGCGGTGAACGGTGAAGAGTTATTTCGCATTGCCCCGTTGCAATAGGAGTGTGGTCATGGAAATTTTATTGGATGTGGTGAGTGTGCAAGTGCAGCCCAATTATCATTTGCAACTTGAGTTTGAAAACGGTGAGCGGCGTATGTTTGATATGTCGCCCTACATGGATAAGAAGCCGTTTAATCGGCTCAAAAATTCGCCTATTTTTAATTGCGCGCATGTCGATTACGGCACGGTGGTATGGCCAGGCGAAATAGACATCGCTCCCGAAACACTTTATGACCGTTCGATTCCTATCGTGAGTTCTGAAAGTTTCATCGCGGCGCAAAGCTAAGTCATTTGTGGGAGCGTGACTTGTCGCGCGATTGCAAACGATGAGTATCGCGCGATAAATCGCGCTCCCACAAAATCGTTTTTCTAAAATTCGTGTGCAATCGCGCGATAGCTTTGCATAAGCAAGGCGACGAAGCGACAAGTCGCAGGTCGTTGCTAAAGTCGCGCTCCTACAAAATCAATCCCACGCATTCCGCTAAACTCGCGCGCCATGAAAAAACTCCTGCCACTTATTTTGCTGTTGTTGCTCGCTGCTTGTGAGGGCGGCAACAATCCTTATCCACCCGCTGCCGCCTCCAGTGCGACGCTGTACACCGCGTTTACCGAGCGACCTAAACACCTAGATCCAGCGCAGGCGTATAGCGAAAATGAGTATGAATTTTTAGCGCAAATTTACGCGCCGCCGCTGCAATATCACTATCTCAAACGCCCCTATCAACTCGTGCCGCTCGCCGCCAGCGCGATGCCTAGCGTGACTTTTTTGGATGCGCAGCAGCGCGTTTTGCCGAGCGACGCGGACGCTAAAAAAATCGCTTACAGCGTGTATGAAATTCATCTGCGCGACGATATGCGTTATCAGCCGCATCCTGCTTTTGTCGCCGCGCAGCAAGACTTACAGGGCATCACCCGCGTGACGGATTTTGCTCAAACAGGTACGCGCTCGGTGACCGCTGCCGATTATGTGTATCAGCTCAAACGTCTCGCGCATCCCGCTTTGCATGTGCCGATTGCGGGGGTGATGAGTGATTATATCGTCGGTTTCAAAGACTATGCGGCGACGCTGCAACAGCACGCCGCTTTGCATCCCAATGAGTTTTTAGACTTGCGCCAATTTGATTTCGCGGGCGCGCAAGTGGTCGATGCGCAGACCTATCGCATCACCATCAAGGGCAAATATCCGCAGTTTGAGTATTGGTTGGCGATGCCATTTTTCGCGCCCATGCCGTTTGAGGCGGAGCAGTTTTATGCGCGCGCGGGAATGCGCGAGCGCAATCTCAGTTTGGACTGGTGGCCTGTCGGCAGCGGACCGTTTTATTTGTCTGAATACAATCCCAATCAGCGCATGAGGCTGACTAAAAATCCCCATTACATGGCAGAAAATTATCCTGCGCAAGGCGAGGCAGGGGACGCAGCGGCGGGCTATTTAAGCGACGCGGGCAAGCATTTGCCGCTGCTCGATGAAGTGGTATTTAGCTTAGAAAAAGAAACCATTCCGTATTGGAATAAATTTTTACAAGGCTATTACGACGCGTCAGGGATTAGCTCGGACAGCTTCGACCAAGCCGTGCAAGTCAGTGGTGGCGGGGACGTCAGCGTCACCGACAGTATGCAAGCGCAAGGAATTGCGCTCTCGACGGCGGTGGAAACTTCCACCATGTACACGGGATTTAATTGGCTGGATGCGACCGTGGGCGGGGACTGCACGAGTGCTCCCTCACCCCAACCCTCTCCCGCAAGCGGGCGAGGGAGCGAACGAAATAAAGCATTTTGTGACCCTGAGCGCGCGCGCAAGCTCAGACAAGCGATTGCTATCGCGGTGGATTTTGAAGAGTTCGTGTCCATCTTTGCCAATGGGCGCGGCATCGCGGCGATGTCGCCGATTCCGCCTGGCATCTTTGCTTATCAAGACGGCGCGGCGGGGATTAACCCTGTGGTGTACGACTGGCTGGACGGCAAAGCAGTGCGCAAACCTATAGCTGAGGCGCGCCGTTTGTTGGCAGAGGCGGGCTATCCTGACGGCATAGACGCGCTCACGCATCAACCTTTAGTCATCAATTTGGACACCACCGCGAACGGCGTGGGCAACAAGTCGCGCTTGGATTGGATGCGCAAACAGTTTGAAAAAATCAAGGTGCAACTGGTGGTGCGCAGCACCGACTACAACCGTTTTCAGGACAAAATTCGGCGCGGCGATATGCAGATGTTTTACTACGGTTGGAACGCCGATTATCCCGACCCAGAGAATTTTTTATTTTTGCTCAATGGCGCGCAAGCCAAGGTGGGCAAGGGCGGCGAGAACGCAGCGAATTACAGCAACGCCGAATTTGACCGCCTGTTTGAGCAGATGAAAAACATGGACAACAGCCCACAGCGACAAAAAATTATCACGCAAATGCTGGCGATTATTCAGCGCGATTCGCCTTGGCTATGGGGACATCATCCGAAAAAATATGTGCTGCAACATCAATGGCTACACAACGTCAAACCTAACGTGATGGCGAACAACAAACTCAAATACTGGCGCGTCGATGGTCTGCAACGTGAGCAACTTCGTACGGATTGGAATCATCCCGTGCTGTGGCCGTTGTGGCTTGCTCTGCTTGGCTTGATGGGGTTTGGTGGCTTTCTGTGGTGGGTGTTGAAGCGACGCGAGCAAGCTAAAAATTAACGCAGATAGAGGTAATCAACATGACAGGCGAAATGATTTTTTACCAAAGCGAAGACGGTTCGATACGGCTGGAAACGCGCTTGGAAAACGACACGCTGTGGCTGACGATTAACCAAATGGCAGAGCTGTTTGCCGTGGATAAATCGGGTATCAGTCGGCATATAAAAAACATCTATGCGACGGGTGAGTTGCAGCGGCAGGCAACTGTTGCAAATTTTGCAACAGTTCAAAACGTGCTAATCACGCGTCGCCGAATATGGGCTTGACCAGTTGGGCGCGCGATGCGGTGCAAAAAACCGATGTGACGATTGCGAAAAATTATTTGGCGGGCGATGAAATCGTTGAGCTGAATCGCATTGTGAGCATGTGGTTAGATTTTGCCGAAGACCAAGCAACGCGTCGCAAGCAAGTTTTTATGCGCGATTGGCAAAGCAAATTGGATGATTTTTTGCGCTTTAACGAGCGCGACGTTTTAGCGGGTGCGGGCAAGGTGAGCAAAAAAGTGGCGGACGAGAAAGCCCAGATTGAATACGAACAATTCGCCTTGCAACGACGTGCTGATCAAGAGACTTTAGGCGAAGCGGATTGGATGAAAAATCTGCTCGCGGTGAGCAAACTGATTCCCGCGCGCCACAAAAAATCTTGAGTGTGCATCAGTGCAATAAAACCCCACCGCGCAGTAATTGAGCATCCCGTTTATCTCATTGAGCTGAAGCTAAAAAAATTCTTTATCCACAAGCTGTACACACAAGCGTCCACGAGATTTGTGAGCGGTTCTGTCGGTATTAAAAATAGCTATCAAAAACTTTCTTCATTCGCGTCGGTATTGGCTGTTTACCAAGCCAACTGCTCAATGCTCAAGCCCATTGCGCTGGCGATTTTTTCTAAGGTGGTGTTGCGAGGTCGCTTCGCTGCTTCCATTTGTGCAAAAGCCGCTTGCGATATGCCCATACGCGCAGCGACTTCGGCTTGGGTTAAGCGCAAATGTTCACGCCATGCTGCGGTGGCTGAAATGCCTTTATCAAAAGCTAAGTTCACGACCTTGTTGGGGATGGTGCGTTTAGCTTTGGGCTTGTCCGCAATCAAGGCTTGGTATTGCGCAAACGGCACAACCGCAAACGCAGGATGCCCGCTTACATCGCGCAAAATTTGTACATTTTCAATAAGTGCGTTCATCACGTTTCCTCACTTCCTCAATAGTGACAATGCAAATCGCACCGTCTAAATTAAAAAATACCCGATAGTTACCCACTCGCAAACGGTAGTCATATTCGTGATTGGTCAGTGCCTTCACATTGCGCGCCACGGTCAAATCAGGCAGTTCAGCATTCACGCTTTGCCGAATGGCATTGCCTTGTTGCGCAGGTATCTTGCGCAACTGCTTCAAGGCTTTGGTTTTCCATTCGATGTCGTTCATCGTTGTGATTATAAGTATTTAATAAGTATCGTCAATCGCGGCAAGTTTTAGCATAAAAATTTGCGCATTAATTGAGCATCCCGTTTATCTCATTGAGCTGAAGCTAAAAAAATACTTTATCCACAGCCTGTACACACAAGCGTCCACGAGATTTGTGGGCTTTTTGCTAAACAGAAATACTGTTTTTAGATGCCATGCAATTTGACGCGGCTTCTGTAAATTTATGTCTCGCGCAGCACTTCATCCAACCAGTTTTGCCATGCCTGAAATTTTGCTACGAGGCGCGGATGGGTTTGCGTGCGGCTAATTTTTTGTGCGCAGCGCAGGCGGTCTGCGTTCAGATTTGTCGCCAACATCGCCGCGCCTAATAAGCTGGTTTCGGTTTGCTCTAAGCGATACACCGCGCATGGTACGCATTGCGCGATGCCTTGTTGCAAGCTGGCTAAATTCGCTAAACCACCTGATAAATACAGGCGTTGGATGGGCTGCTCGCGGTGCAGTTCATGCACCATTTTGCTGATGCGAAAAATAATCGCTTCGAGCAACAAGGCGGCAATTTCGGGCTCGTTTAAGTGCGCAATCGAGGCGGAAAAAGTTAAGCCCAGTGATTTTTTGAAGTAGGGCGCACCTACTCCACTCGGCTCACTGAGGGCAAAAATATCGTGTTGGGCTAATTCGGCAAAGCTCACCTCTGCTGCGGGATAGGGGGCGAGCGCGGCGGCGGTGGAGTTGAGCGTGCCTTCCACGGCGAGATGAATCGCGTTGTCTTGATAGACCAATGTATTGAGATAACCGTGCTGATTTTGCGTGTTGCTGTAGCGCAGCACAAAACAACCCGTGCCGAGATTCGCCAATGCTTCCGTGCTATCGCTGGCAATACTGGCAAGCAGGGCGGCGGATTGGTCGCCAATACTGGCTTGCAAAATCAATCCATTGCGCAAAGCTAAATTCATCTGCTTGGACGGCAGCATGCGCGGCAAAATTGTCAGCGGAATGTCGAATAATTCACCTAGTTTTTTTGACCATCGCGCAGATGAAATATCTAGCAACTGGGTGCGTGCTGCCATCGACGCATCGGTGACGAAATGTTTGCCCGCGCTCCAGCGCGCAATCAGAAAAGTATCGAGCGTACCGAGGCGATATTCGCCGCTCAATAGGCGCGCGCGCCAGTGCGGATTTTCAGCTAATAACACGCGCACTTTGCCCGCGAAATAATAGGGCGTGAGCGGCAATCCCGATAGTGCGCGTATCTCATTTTCATGGTCTTGCAAGGCGGTGCAACTCGCCGCGCCGCGTGCGTCTTGCCATGAAATCAACGGGGTTAACGGCACGCCTGTTGCTGCATTCCAAATCACCAAGCTAGAGCGTTGGCTGCATAGCGCGAGGGTGGTGCAATCGCCCGCAAATACGCGGCATTGCGCCAGCACGTTTTCCGCAACCAGCGCGTATTCGAGCGCGTCGCTTTCAAAATAAATTTCACGCTGAGTGATGAGCGGGGCGGGCAGGCTGACTAGATGTTGCAAGCCAGCATTTTTATCCAGCAATGCTGCCTTGATTGAGGTTGTGCCGAGGTCAAGTGAAAGACAGAGAAACTCGCTCATGGCAAACAGCGTTGCACTTCTAATTGGATTCGCTCGGCAGACCAATTTAGCAGCGGCGCGATTTGTGCGGCGATGGCTTGCAAGCTGGTTGCATCGAGTTTGGCAAGAATCAGTAAAGGCATACGGCGGCGTAATAAATCGTCTAAATGCACGACCATTTCGTGCTGTGCGCACCAGCATAAATCGGCTTGGATAAACGGCACGGTCGCGACAATGCGTTGCGCGGTTTCAGGCGCGGCTTGGATGTTAGCCAATATCAATGGCGAATTTTTGCCGTGTCTATGCAGCAGCCAGTGCGCACTTTCTGCATCCACTTTGAGCTGCTGCGCGCGCTGCATTTGTTCTTCATACCAACTGGAAAATGCTTCATGGGGTGTCCACGGAAATGGGCTGTTGCAGGTCGAGCTGTGTGTAGGAGCGGCGAGTTTTTTACACACGCTATCGACGATGACAGCGGCATCTACGCGTGCCGAGGTAATTTTGCCGCCTACCGAAAAATGCACGCCGTGCTCGTCGGTCTGCAACACCCAATCGCGCGACAGTTGCGAGGGATGTGCGGCATCGCTGCGCTGCATCACGCGGATGCCCGCATAGCTGCCGACGATGTCTGCCTCGCACAAATTTGTTTGCAAATAATGATTGGCGGCGGTGAGTAAATAGGCGGCATCCGCTTCAGTGCTGGCGAGCTGATTGACATCGCCCTGATAGTCCTCATCGGTAGTGCCGAGCAGGGTCATGCCATACCAAGGAATGATAAAAAACACCCGTCCATCTTGCGGCGCGGTGAGTAGCAAAGCCTCGTCCGTTAAGCCGCCGCGCAAAGTTAAATGCACGCCTTTACTCAAGCGACACCAGGTTTTGCCTAGCGTGCTAGTGCTTATCCATTGCCCTGTTGCGTTGACGATTTGGCGCGCGCGCACAGTGAATTTTTCATCGCTGATTAGGTCGTGTAGTTGCGCACCTGTTGAGACATTATTTGTCGTAATAACTTGCTGAAACTGGCAGTAATTTAGGCACACCGCACCTAATTTTTGCGCGCCTGCGATGAGTTCAAAAACTAAGCGTGCGTCGTCAGTTTGTGCATCGCTGTAACTGAAACCACTGGTCAGTTGTGCAGTTTTCAAGCAGGGGAATTTCACTGAGAATTTAGCCGCTGTAAAGCTGCGATGGGCGAGAATTTTTTGCGGGAAATTTGCCAATGCGTCATACAGCATCAGCCCCGCTTTCATGCGCCAAAAGCCCACGCGACTGTCGCGATAAATTGGCACGCCAAAGCGTAGCGGCCAGACGCGATGTGGTGCGCAAGTCAGCAACATTTTTCGTTCGGCTAATGCCTTGCGCACTAATTTGAAGTCGTAGCTTTCCAAATAGCGCAGCCCGCCATGAATCAATTTGCTTGATGCCGATGAGGTTGCCGCTGCCCAATCGGCTTGCTCGATGATGGCAACTTTCAACCCCCGCTTTGCCGCGTCATACGCCGTCCACGCGCCATAAATGCCGCCGCCGATAACCAGTAAATCGAACTCGTTTTGGCGTAGTGCGGAGCCATCACGCGGCTTCACGCGCGCATCTCCAGCGCGATTTTGGGCACGTCGCTAATCAAAATATCCACCTGTAAATCCAGCGCGGTTTGAATCTGTGCCGCGCTGTTGCAGGTGTAAACCGCGATGAGTTTGTTGTGGCTGCGCAGCAATTCCACCAGCGCGTGATTGAGGGTGGCGATGTGTACGCAATAGCCGTGTAAGAAGGGCTGCGTGGCTAAGCTGTGGCGCACGTCGTCTAGTGTGTGTTCGGGTTCCATATTGAACACCAGCGGAAAAGTCGGCGCGCATTGATGCGCATAAATCAGGCTGTCTAAATGGAATGATGAAATCAAAATTTGCTCGCCCTGATGTGCGCCAACAATGGCTAGGGTTTGCTGCACTTTCGTTTCGATAGAGGCTTGCGCTTCATCGGCGCGATTTTTTATTTCTAACAACAAACGTGTGCGTGAGCGATAGCGCGGCACAAAATCATCCAAGCGCATCGCCGTGTTAAACAGTGTAGCCAGTTTGCATAGGGGAGCTAAATCGAGCGTTTGTAATTCGAAAAAGGTGTAGTCGCTGACGCGCTTATCGGGCAAACCGAGACGATGAAAATCATCGTCATGGAACAGCACGGCAATGCCATCGCGTGTTAATTGCACATCGGTTTCCAGCCCGTTGATGTCGGCTTGCAACGCTAAATCAAACGCGCTGCGGGTGTTTTCCGCCGCCTCACGATTCGCGCCACGATGCGCAAAAATTTGCGTTTTTCGAGTAATCGTCATGTTGCCCCCTGAAAAATTTTGTCCGAGATTGTAAAGCAGTTCTAAAGCCCCGCCGTCTGGCTGGTATGATGCGCACCCTTTTTTAGCGACGTTTAGGAGCGGTGATGAAACTATTTCTACTGTTATTGGTGATTTTTATCGTCGCATCTTTATGGGTAGCACGCGTCGCGCGGGCAGGCGAATTACCTAGCGTTGGTGCCGCCGCCCCTAATTTTAATTTGCCTGATCAAGCGGGCAAAACGCACACACTGCAAAGTTTTGCGGGACACTATTTGGTGCTGTATTTTTATCCTAAGGATGACACGCCGGGCTGTACCCAAGAGGCGTGCGCGTTTCGCGATGATTTGACGCAGCTCACTGAAATGGGCGCGCAAGTGGTCGGCATTAGCGTGGACGATAGCGAGAGCCATGCCGAATTTGCCAAAAAATATCATCTGCCGTTTCCGCTATTGGCGGACAAAGACGGCACGGTGGCGGCGAGTTATGGCGCGTTGTTGAATTTAGGCATTATGAAAATCGCGCGCCGTTATACCTTTTTAATTGACCCGCAAGGTCGTCTGGTAAAAACCTATTTGACGGTGGAAACATCGCGTCATTCCAAGCAAATCATCACTGACCTTAAAGAGCTTACTCAAGGAAAATAATCATGGCGCGCCTGAACTTATTTATCGGCTGGTTTTTAGTGCTGCAAATTTTTTTGAACAATGTTTTAACCGAGATGGGCGCAGGCTTGTTGGGCTGGTTGGGGATGCCCGCGCCCTTGCCCGAAAAATTAGGTGCGCTGCTAGGCGCGTTATTTTTAATCACGCTGTTGCTGGTGGTGCGGGTGTATTTCAAAGAACTGCCACCTGGGGTGGGCAAGCCAGAAGGCAATGGCTACAAGCTCGGTCATCGCTTAATTTTTGCTAGCAGCGTGTTCGCCCTTGGCGTGTATGTGCTGCCGTTTTTTATCCACACGATACAGAACCAAGTCCTCGAAGTGTTCTTAGCCAAACTGGTGATTGGGATGTTGTATCCCGCGCTCGGTTTGTTTGGTTTTGGACTGTCTTTTATTTATCAATCCGCGCTCCCCTCCGCAATTCCTAAACAATAATACTTAATTCAATAATTATTCATGCCATACATCACTTTAGATAACGCCAGCTTGGCTTTCGGTCACGTTGCACTGCTTGACCACACTGCTTTTCAACTCGACGAAAATGAACGCGTCGGTCTAATCGGACGCAATGGCGGCGGCAAGTCCAGCTTGATGCGCGTGTTGGCAGGCATGGCGAATTTGGACGACGGGCAAGTGTGGCGCGCACCGAGCGCACGCATTTGTTATGTCAGCCAAGAACCTGTCTTGGATGCCGACGATACGGTGTTCGATGCGGTGGCAAAAGGCTTAGGCAAGCTGCAAAAAATCCTCAGTGATTACCATCACGTTTCGCACGAATTATCCAATCCCGATGCCGACATCGAGGCGTTGTTAGAGCAGATGCAAATTTTGCAAACGCAGCTCGAAGCGCAAGACGGTTGGTCGGTGCAATCGCGCATTGAAACGGCGATTGCCAAGCTCGATTTAGATTCCGATAAACGCGTTGGCGATTTGTCGGGCGGACAGCGCAAGCGCGTGGCGTTGGCGCAAGCCTTGGTCGCCGCACCCGATGTGTTGATTCTCGATGAACCGACCAACCATCTGGATTTCGCCTCGATTGAGTGGTTGGAAGGCTTGCTCAATAGCTTTGTTGGCAGCGTGTTGTTCGTCACCCATGACCGTAAATTTTTGGACAACGTGACCACCCGCATCGTCGAATTGGATAGAGGCATTTTGTCCAGTTTTCCTGGCAATTTCACCGCCTATCAAGGTATTAAAGAACGCATGTTGTCAGATGAAGCGGTGGTCAATGCCAAGTTCGACAAGGTGTTAGCGCAAGAAGAAATTTGGATACGCCAAGGCGTAAAAGCCCGTCGCACGCGTAACGAAGGGCGCGTGTTGCGCTTGGAACAATTACGCCGCGACCGCGCTGCGCGCCGCGAAAAAGTCGGCAAAGTTGAGATGGCAGTGGAGACCGGCGAACGTTCAGGCAAGCTAGTTGCCGAGCTGGAAAATGTCAGCAAAGCGTATGGCGAACGCGTATTGGTCAGCGACTTCTCATGTCGCATTCAACGTGGCGACAAAATTGGTTTGTTGGGCCCCAATGGCGCAGGCAAAAGCACGCTGCTGAAAATGATTTTGGGGCAACTCGAACCTGATAGCGGCTCGGTCAAACTCGGTACCAAAATCGCCGTGGCGTATTTCGACCAGTTGCGCGAGCAGTTGGACGACAACGCCACGCTCGCCGACACCATCAGCCAAGGCGCAGATTTTGTGGACATCGG
>JARCRQ010000021.1 GCA_029850585.1 Sideroxydans sp. | reverse complement strand
TTATTGCGCATTGGACACCACCTGCGTGAGTTTAATAATGCGGCGGCTGTGTGCTGCGTCATACACGCTGACTTCAACGCGGCGGAAAAACGGGTTGGGCGTGGTCAATACTTGCTCGTCGCACAGCAGCGGCAGTTCGCCTTGCTGACAGGTAAATTGGCGATTGCCGACGGCGGGAAATTCATGCGCCAAACGAATTTGCGCGAGGCGATTTTCCGCCGACCAAGTCGCCATCATGGCGGCGCGCAAGCCTTCGCTGTTCTGCGTCAAACTGCCTACCGCACGCAAGCTCGCACCGAGTGCCGTGCCAACAATCAGCAAGGCGACTAACACTTCTAGCAAGGTGAATCCTTGGTGATTTTTCATCGCTATTCCACCGTGAAATGACCGATGCCATCGGCACGAATGACAGTGCTAGCGGCACCGACGGTGAGCGTTAACACGAAGGGTTTATCAACGGGTTCGTGACCAAAAATTAAGCGTAAGGGCAGGGTGGGGACGTTGTTGCTAGGCATCATGGTAAAGCTCACTGGGCTGCGTTTGAAGTCGCGCGCGCGCAACATTTCGTCATCTTTAAGGGCTAGCCACTGCTGTTCAGGTTTGATTAAAAAACCATAGTGCGTGGCATCCGCTTCAAAGGCAATCGGACGATTGCGCACGATGGCTTCGTCGCGCGCCAGTTGCAACAACAGCGCGATGCGCTGCGCATCTTGTTGCAACACTTGGCGGTCGTCAGGCATGGCTTTGAACGACACCATGCCCAAAATAATCCCCGCGATGACCATCACCACCAGCAGTTCTAACAGGGTAAAGCCGCGTGAGTTTTTGATTGTTGTAGGAGCGCAATTTATTGCGCGATTGCTCATCGTAAACATCGCGCAATAAATTGCGCTCCCACAGGTATAGCTAAACGATTTTCGGCTGTCTCGAAAAGAACACAGCCCGTAGCGGGCTGTGTTGTGCGCCATGAGCTTAGAGTTGCCAAGAGCCGATGTCCGCATCATTGCCTTCGCCGCCTGGCTGACCGTCCGCGCCGAGTGAAAAAATATCCAGCTCGCCTTTGATGCCAGGCGACAAGTATTGATAGTTGCCGCCCCACGGGTCTTTAGGCAGCTTGTCCAAATAACCGCCCGTTTTCCAACCATTTGGAATCGAACCAGTCGTGGGTTTGGCGGTCAGTGCGGCGAGACCTTGCTCGGTAGTCGGGTAGCGTTGATTGTCGAGTTTGTACAGCTTGAGGCTTTGCAGCAGGGTGGAAATATCTTGCTTGGCAGCCATGATGCGCGCGTCGTCGGCACGTCCCATTAGCTTGGGCACAACCAAGGCGGCGAGGATACCCATGATGACTACCACTACCATGATTTCGATGAGCGTGAAGCCGTTTTGACGAGTGCTGAAGTGGCGATTTATTAGCATAGACATGAGCGGTAGGGGGCGAAAAAAATGAGGCGCGATTATAAAGCGAATATCCATAAAGCTAAAATGCGCCGTGCAAATTTGCATGGCGCATTTTCTGAACCTCTGTGCTTACGCTGTTTTTATTTTGGGACAAGAGGCGTGTGGCAGATTACCAACGTCCCTCCAAAGTCAGCATAAAACTACGATAACCACGTGTAGTGTTGTTTAATTGCCATTGGTTAGCGGCTTGCGTGACAATGCTTTGTTGCACGGTATTAGCCGCCAATAAATTTTGTCCAGCGAGTCGCACTTTGAGTTCTTTGTTGATTTGATAAAGCCAGAACGCATCAAGTTGCGTGCGCGCTTTGGTATAGGCACGCTGTTCTAGCGGAATGCTGGTTTCGCTCAACGCCGAATGTTGCACGGTTACACCCAGCGTAGAGGACAACTTAGGCAAACTTTGATCCAAGCCCATCGATACCACATAGCGCGGCGTGTCGCGAGCCATGCGCGTGATGCCCAAACGGGTGTCGTTTACTTGTGCATGTGGCAAGGTCAGGTGAGATTTAAGAGATGCGCCCGTCCAACCCATCGGGTCAGTTTTTATCTTGCCATCTAGCTCTAAGCCCCAATGCCTTGCAGAACCTTCGTTGTAAGGTCTATCCACCCAACGTGCACCTTCCAACTGTGCGCGACGTTCGGTGAAATCTTGCGTGGAGCGCACATAAATATTCGCACCCAAGACTCCCGCGTTCTCTGCCAAATAATGCTCGACCACCGCTTCAAAATTTACACTGCGCTCAGGGCGTAGATTAGGGTTGCCGCGCTTGTCCGCTTCCACCGGCGTATTCACACCGATACTCGGTACGGCGGCATTACTAATTTCTTCAACCTTGGGCATTTTCAAACCTGCCCCGATTGAAGAACGCAGCACCCATTGATCAAGTGGCTCCCAACGTGCGGCGACAGAAGGCAACCACGCCTGATGCTGGCTGCTTACTGAATCGGCTTGTAATGCGGTAGTTTCACTGCGCAAACCCGTGGTTAAGGTAAAGGAAGATTGTGGCGACCAATCGTTCTGTACCCACAGTATGCCGTCGCGAGAGGCGGCAGTCGGCGCACTCGTTACGCCATTAAAATTCTGCGTGTCATGGCGTGAAAGTTTGATGTACTCAGCCCCCACTGAAATCAAATTGACCTCGCCTAGCGGTTGATCCCAACGCAAGCCGGTATTGATTTCATTGTCACTACTGAAGGTGCTGTCTGCTGTGCTCGTCACAACATTTGCCGCACTCACCGTGGTACGAAGCGTGTCCATCGTCTTACGATTGTTGTTCAGCGAAGTCCGCACGGTGAGTTTGGCATCGCCCAAATGTTTTTCGCCTTCCATACGCAACCGTAGCAAACGGCTGCTGCCACTTTCTTGTGTATCACGCGTGCTACTCAAGGCAGGGTTCAGGTAGTCAGTCAAACTATTCTGTGTGTTGCGCGTCAGCGGCCCCCAGAACAAGGTCGGTAATACTGACAAGCTGTCGCCGCCGTCTTTCCAAGTCATACGCGGACTAATCGAGTGATGTCCTAACTTAGTGACGCCGTTGGCATTGTCTTGCTGAAAAACATTACGCGTGCCCGCCGTACTATTTTGTCGAATCGTCTGGGTATTCAACGGTGAATTATTCCAAATCAGCCCGATTGGTAGCGACCAAGCAAAATTACCCTCACCACCATTTTCTGTCCAAGCCAGTGTCTCGTTGAGCTGATTGCCACGCACGCCTAAGCCAGCGCGCATTTCCGTCGAGCGTTTTGGCAAGGCTTTTTTCATCACCAAATTCACCGTAATCGCAGCCGCGCCACCAAACTCGGCAGATGAGCCACGCACGATTTCGACGCGCTCCAAGTCGCCTGAAGGCAACCGCCCCAACGAACCCAGCACCACTTGCGAAGCCTGCCGCTCACCGTCAATCAACACGTTGACCGAGTCACGCGACATACCGCGTGCGCGCTGCATGTCGCCTTTAATCTCTACCCCTGGCAACTTACCGACCACATCGGCTATCGTCATCACACTCATGCTCTCGATTTCTTTGCGATTGACGATGACTTTTTGCGAATTTGATTCACGCCGCTCGGATACCTCATCTTGCTTTGCGGTAACTTTGACTTCGGGCAGTGTTTGCGGCTCTTCGGCATACGCCAAATTTGCCATCGCTGACATCATCAATAAGCCTGTTAGTCGTTTCATGTTTTTTCCTTTTCGTAAAATTTTATATGCCGTGTTGTTCGCCAACTTAACGCTTAGGTTTGCGCAAAAAAATTCCCGCGCCAAATATACCCACGAACAACAAGCCCAACCAAGTTGGCGCGGACTCGATGAGTTGCGCGCTTAAATCGGTTTTCTGCTCCTGCATTTCATAGCCATCCACTTGCTGTGTTTTGCTCTGTGCCACGTCCGTTTTGTTAGCAGGTTTGGTTGGTTTGGCAGCGGCTTTACTTGCCGCAGGGCTTGCAGCATTTTTGCCATTCGCCTGTGCCGATTTAGCCTGTGTTGCTTGAGCCTGCGCGAGCTTGGCAGCTTGTGCGCCGACGCGTGGAGCTGCCAACTTTGCTGCCGCTTCACCCGTGCGCTTATCTTGCGCTTCGGCTAATTTAGTCACTTCCGCGCTGGAGCAGCTATCGCGGTCACATGCCACGCCCGCTTCGGCAATCGACTCGCGGTTAGCCGCTTCAAGTGCCGCACGGGTTTTAGCATCCGCCTTCCAATAGCCTTTGTTAACCGCCGTCAACATGCGATCCACCATGCCTTGATACGCCAGCATATTTTTCGAGTCGCGAAATTTTTGTTTAATGTCTAGTCCATTTCTATCGGCGACATAGGTCTCATACATTTCCTGCCACTTTTCATCGCCCACCGCATCGGGCGTGGTGACTTGCCAGCCCCACAAATTTTCGGTGACTTTGCCGACAAAGCGCGCACCGCTGTAGCCTTCTTTCATCATGGATTTAATCCACTCTGGATTGAGATAACGGCTACGCATTTCTGTACCGATAAATTTTTCCAGTGTTTCGTGATGCGGATTTTTCGGATTAGCCAAATTCGCCACGATGACTTCTGCACCAGCACCATTCACCGCACGCACCGCCAAGGCTGAACCACCCAAAGCATCGTAAAAATCGTCGTTATCTAGGGCGGCATAAGTGTTGGACGAACGGCTATGGATAGTGGCTTTCACATCGGTCAACGCCAGCTTGAAAATATCCACGCCCAAGCTGGCAGGAACTTCCTGACCCGCCACCGGCTGACCATCTTTGGCACTGACATCTAACCCGCCCCAATAACCCTGCCCGTAAGGATTACCAACGCGGTTCAAATACACATCAGCGATTTCTTTTTCGTCTTTCCATGTATTAGACATCGGCACTAACTTGTTGACGTTCGTGCCATATGTGCCTGTCGGTTCGGAGAAGATGCGTACCCCCGCCAAGCGATTGGCTTGCGCTTCTGATACGCCTTTGGCAATCAGCGCGGCACGCACTTTTTTGTAGTTGGCGGCGAGGGGGTTATCCGCTTCTTCGCCCATGCGCGCTTCGGTCACCGCCTTATCCAGCAACAACATCACGGGCGCGAACTGGTCGCGATACATGCCCGATGGGGTAATCACCACATCCACACGCGGACGACCGAGCTCCTTGCGACTGATGCGTTCCGCGCCTTTGACCATACCGCGCTCATCCCATACCGGCTTCACGCCCAGCAAGCGCATGATTTCCGATTCAATCATGCCTTCGTGGCGGTAACTTTCTACGCCCCACAGAGTGAACGTCAGTTTGTCGGGATACACACCATGACGGCGGCGATAGTCTTCGACTAATTCCTCCGCTTGTTTTGCACCAGCCTCATAAACAGCGCGACTGGGCAAGCGAGTGGTATCAAAGCCAAACAGATTCCGCCCTGTCGGTAGCGCATCGGGATTGCGTATCGGGTCGTTGCCGCCACTCGCCGCGATATAGCCGCCGTTCAAGCCATTGATGAGCGCGTCTAATTCCGCTTTGCCGCTTTGCTCCAAGCGCGCCATGTATTCAATTTTTTTCGCTTCACGTTGCGCAGACGTGAGCGCGGTTTCAACGCTCAGCATCGCCTCCGCTGTGGTTTGTCTGGCATGTTCGTCAGGCGACACGCCAAAGGTATGCAGTCCATATGGCACAGTTGCCTGCCCGATTTCATTGAGATGATCTTCAATCGCATCCATTTGCGCGACGCTATTCACCGTGCTGTAACCCATATCTTTGGCAATGCCCAATTTCACTGCCAGCGCGCCAAACTCGCCCATGATGGCATCCGCCGCCAGCGGGCTTTTTTGCGCCGCCACACGATAGTCGCTAATCAGCCCCATCAGTTTCACCAGTTCGGTATTGAGCACCGCCTTATCCAGCGGCGGCGTGAGGTAGCTGATGAGTGCCGCCATGCCGCGCCGCTTGGCCTGTATGCCTTCGCCAATGTTGTCCACGATGTAGGGATAAAGCTGCGGCACGGCACCGACGAACACGTCACCGGGGTCATCCGCCAGATTGCCGACTTCACGACCGCCATGCCATTCGTGTGTGCCATGTGTGCCAACATGCACCATCGCGTGCGCTTTGAAGCCATGCTGCAACCACAAGTAATACGCCAGATATTCGTGATGCGGCGGCATATGTACATCGTGATAGAGCTTGCTGGGGTCAACACTGCCGATGCGATCAGGTTGCGGATTCAACAGCACATTGCCGAACTTTACCGTGGGGAAAACAAAATACGCGCGTCCTTTAGCATCCTTCCACAGCATCGCTTTAGCTTGTTCAGGTTCGCCCCAATAATTATTCACATCACGTCGCAACGATTCAGGCAATTTTGCAAATAATTTTTTGTAATCAGCAACGGGATACAAGGTAGCTTGACCTCCGCGCACCAAGGCTTCCAGCGCGCCGGGTGCATGACTATTCACATTCACCCCGTGCTCGTGCACCAACTCAAATAAGGCGTTCTCATCTTTAGGCAACGCGCCCACGTTATAGCCTTCCGCTTTCATGCGTTGCAGCATCGTCCACAAGGATTTAGGCAATACGTTCAAATACGACGCGCCGATATTTTCTTTGCCAGGCGGATAGTTGTAATAGATCAGCGCAACACGCTTATTCAGATTCATTTCGCGCTGTAACTCGATGTAGTTGCGAATGCGATCCGCCGCGCGTTCAACACGTTCAGGTATTGGCATGTCGGAGTCATACGTCACATCCAGTTCGGCATCGTGAAAGCGTTCTTTAGTCGCAATCACGGTAGGCGCAATCGCACCGCCCAGCTCGGTGCTGCCGACTTGCCAGGAGCGTTCCATCATGTCCAAGCCGATAGGGGAAGCCTGATACTGTTCGAGGTTTTGCGTCATCAAAGTAATCAGATTGATGAACGGCACATTGAGTTTTTGCAGCAGCGGCACGGTAGTCAGCGGATTCATATCGAACTTACCCGCTAGCATCAGCACGCCTGCGACGCGCGGCTTGCCGTGTTCATCCAATAACAACTGCTCGATTTCCTGATTGGTATGGATACCGTAAGTTACCAGCGGATTCAAACCTCGCGCCGCCAGCGCATTTGCCAGTGCCACTGCGGTTTCGTTTTTGCCTGACAAGGCGTTATTGCGATACATCATAATGCCGACGTAAGCGCGACTTGGCTTGCACCAAGTACAGTCCTTTTGATAGTTGGTGAAATCAGCGTAGCTGCGATTATTAAGCGGATTGTAATAAGCCATTTCGGGCAACTTATCTGGACTTGCCACGGCTTTTAATTTCAGCGATTTAGCCAAAGCCGCGCGCACCATATTCGCCAGATTCACCGCTCCACCTGCGTCCTTATACGCGGTCAATTCAGGCCATTTGGTCAACCCGAAACTAGCGAAATCTGCATCCCACACACCACCTACGATGTAAGCCTGACCGCCCGCTTGAGTTGCCTGTTTGATTTCAGTGCCCGCCAAATCAATGAAGCGACGCCCCACACTGGTGGAGACAAAAATATGTTGCGACTGAAGCAAAAATGTTTTGTCGGTAAGCGTGCCAGACGTAGCCGTATGTGCCGGAAAATCCAGCAAGGAATACACGCGCACTTTGACATTGCGCATGGCGGGGTCGGCTTTGAGAATGCGCACCGCATCGGCAGCGGTGACCGTATCGTTGCCGCCCATCATCAGGCTGACGCGAATCGGCGCGGGAATAACAGCCGCACTGGCAGCCAAGGCCATCAACAGCAGGCTGACGAGACAAGCGCGCAGCAATATCAGCATGGCGTTATTGCGGCACATAGACTACCCGCCCGTCCGACAATTGGTAAGCAGTACCCAACCGTTCACCTTCGCCTGACAATTTTTTGTCGGTCACTTTGGTGACTTTAATTTCTTTACCCTTGCGCGTGATGATTTCGACTTGCCCATCCGTGCCCTTTTTCGTCATAGTGACTTCAGCACTGGGATTGACCAAATCCATCATGTTGTAAGCCATGAACAAGGCCAACATCATCGAGACAATGAACACGATGCTGGCATCGAACAGGTTGGCGACCCCAGCAATCGGGTCTTCCAGCGCCTCTTCGGCTTCAAAACGGCGATGACGACGTAAATATCTCATGCTAGTTTTCCACATCCAGCTTGCCAGTGCGCACCACCATCTCGGTCAAAAACTCCATCTCGCGGATGTCTTCACGCACCCATTTTTCGCGCTTCAAGGCAATCAAATAAGCGATGACACCGCAACCCAGCCCTGCCACCGTGGCAGTAAACGCCGTCACCATGCTGCCTGCCATCTTGGGGATATTGCCCTCAGCTAGTGCAGACAAGGAAATGCCCATCGGAATCAGCGTCCCCATCAATCCCAATGCTGGACCGACCTTGATAACGAAGCGCACACGGTCTAATTTTTTCGCCATTTCCAACTCGGATTTTTGTAGCAAGCGTTCCAAGCGCGCATCCAAATGTTCAAGATCGCGCGCCAATTTTGCCGCGACCTCGACGCGAAATAGCTGCAATGCAGGCGCGCCATGACGCTTTCTATCCCAAGCATCGCGCAGCAAAAAACCGAACGACAAAGTGACGTAAAAAGTCAGCAGCGCACATGTGCCAATGACGGGAAAATATAAGGAGCTAGCGACGTGATACAAGAATTGCTCGATGACATGCACCAGCGATAAAAATGTGGATTCCATAACGACCTTCATGTTGCATTGAAAAGAACCTTATCCCAATTGGCATGGGATAAGGTCGAAGTAACACTGCTGACTTAGTTGGGCGATTGATTGCCCAACTAAGGAAATATAGCAGTAGGGGTTTGTGTATTTTTTACAGGTGGTAGCAAAGACTGTTTCGCATCGCGGGCCTTCGCCTTTTTCAGATAAATCAAGAATCCTGTCACGCAAATAATCGTAATCACGATACCGCTCAACAAGATAATGATTTGCCCGATTATGCCGAATACGCGCCCGCTATGCAGCGGTAACTGCCAAGCATTGAAAGTGTCCCCAGCGGTTTCTTGGCTACGGTCATGCACATGCATCAACTCACCCGTGATGGCATTCACATACACCTTAGTCATGCCGACTTCTTTAGTTAAGTCAGCGGGGCTTTTCATCGACACGATAAATTTACGTGTGTCAGGCAAGAAGGTCATACCACCCACCACCATGTCAGGCTTGGTTTGTTGCGCCAATTTAATTGCACCATCCCAAGACGCGGTATCCGCCAACCATTTCGCATTGGGATCGACGTGACAGGCGCATTCGACTGTGGTCACAGGCGAAAATTTATTCACCACCCATTTGAATTGATCGTTCAGATTCAAATACACACTGGATAACGACAAGGCCAGCAGCACCGGCAAAATCCACATACTGCCGGAACGGTGCATATCAAAATTCAGTTTATGACCGCCCGCACGCCAGCGAAATTGAAACGATTTTTTCCACGCTTGCAAATTAGGAAATGACAAATACACCGCGCCAAAATGGTCGATTAACCACAGCAGTGCAGCAATCCCCAACAGCCATTTGCCAAACGCGCCTAGATACAAGGAGTAATGAAAACGCACAAAAAAAGGAATGATGTGTCGCTTGTCCAAACCGAACTCGCCGTTCACGCGTGAACCCAACACCAGACCTGTGTAAGGATTCATATAGACCGTGTGGTATTTACTGGTCGCCTTAAACATACTGGCTGCTTCTGCGCCAGCGGCATTCGGCGTGCGCAAATAAAACTCATAGGCTTTATTGGCTTCTTCAGGACTCCGCACAAACGTCACGCGTTTGCCTGCGTAAACCGCCTCCGCGCGCTTGACCAGTTCATCCATCCCCAAGCGTTGCCCTGCCGGTTGCACATAAAACAAATCATCATTGAGCGTGTGATCGATTTCTTTATCAAACGCGATAATTGTCCCAGTTATCGCCGTGATTGCGATGAATAACAACACCGCAAGTCCGACCCAACGATGCAAAAATACAACAGCTTTACGCATAATTCCCTCCCAATTTTGGTAGTAATAATTTGTTTATGAATTAAAACTTAGCTGACAACTCAGCGGTTACACCACGACCAGGCATACGGTAGTACTCGTAGTAAGTTTTATTAAACAAGTTATCCACCATTAAATTGGCTTTGAAATCGTGACTAATTTGATAACCCGCTTTCAAATCAAAAATGTTCTGCACGCTATAGCCTGTGAATACACTGGCAGAGTCAGTATTGTCATTTGTGTTGAATTGCTGACCCACATGACGAGCTGAAAGTACGCCAGCCCAATCGCCTTGATGTACTTCCAATGCCAGACTAGCGGTATCTTTGGGCACAACCACTGGGCGTTTACCCACCAATGCTGCATTTACTGGATTGGTCACACTGGTAATTTTTGCATCGGTATAAGCGTAACTTGCACCAATCGTTAACCAACTTAATACAGGATATTCGCCAGACAACTCAATGCCTCGTGCTAATGCCCCACCTGTATTTTGTTGTTGTGACTTAAAGTTGATTTGCTTATTGATAACAGGGTCAATGTAGGCGGGTACGGCAGTTACCACTGAATAAATCATATCCGTCGTTTTGGTAATAAAGTATGCCGCTTTGAAATTACCTCCTTCAACAAAATCATATTCGGTGCTTAAGTCAAAACTACGGTTTTTCTCTGGCTTCAGATTTGGATTGGAATAAATCATTTTGCCCGTCCCTGGCGCGCCACCCGAAAACGTCGGATTGGCAAATAGGTAATAGTTGGTTGCAGGGCGGAATCCTGTCCCGACGGAACTTTTTAGCGAGAAGCGTTCAGTGACGGCATAAACCCCCGAAACTTTCGGACTAAATGCAGCATCCTGACGATCTGCGTAACTAAACGTGCCTGGATAAGTGCCTGTGGTCACGACCCCCTTGCCACCCGCTTTCCATGCGTCATAACGCCCACCCGCATAAATAGTCAGCTTTTCGGCAACGGCAATTTGGTCTTGTAAAAATATCGAATTAGTGGAGCTGCGCGCATCAATACGATCGAGTTCGGCTGTTTTGCTATTGACATTCTTCCAATTTGAAAGCGCGTATTTCTTCTGATGCAAGGTGCCAATTTCATTGGCAACCCCCACAATCAATACTTGACTATCACTCGCTGGCAGGGTCAATTGAGCGGTTACATTACTGGTGCTATTAGGTGAAGCACTCATCGTTCCCGCACCTGAAGTAAAGGTTGCTGCCGCACCTCCAGCAGCATTCCAGTTGTCACGCTGTATTACCCCTGCATTGATACTCAACTTAGCATCACCGAGCACTTCTGATTCATAGCCCGCAAAATAGCGCAGCGTCGTGTTGCCCATCGGCACAGAGCCAAAGAAGTCAGAGGCTTGTAACTTTGCACCTTTACCATTTATCGCAATGTTAGTTGGTGCTGTGTTAACTGGGATTGCTGCACCCGTCCTAGCATTGCGTAAATAGTTACTGTAAGGCGCATCTAAACTTTTCCCTTCGTTATACGCAAACCCTGCATGAATCTTTGCTGCTGGTGTTAAGTCGTAATACAACTTGGCATGTACGCCTCTTTCAGTTGAGGCATTACGTCCTTTATCCCCTACGATGTACGAAGGCGCGCCGACTGCGGTCGTTGTAGGCATTGCGCCAACAACGGGAATTGCACCCGGTAAAGGTGCACCCGCTGGGGCTTTGCTAACATATTCAGAAATATAGCCGTCACGATCGCGCTGCCCAGCACCGATTACCAAACCCATGCCATTTGAAAATTTATCGCGATATAAAGTACTTGCGTATTTACCTGCCGCGTCACCAAAGCCAAAGCCTGCTTTAGCCATGATTTCTTGTTTAGTCGGTGCTTTGGTGGTAATGGCAATCACCCCTGCCATCGCATTACCGCCGTACAAAGCCGAGCCCACACCAGGCACAACCTCAATACGCTCGACCGCATCCATATCCACCATGGCCCAATTCACATTGCCCGAGTAAGCATCAACCATATTTTGACCATCCACTAACACGGCAATTTTATTTAGGAAGCCACCTTGTCCACGCATTGTCGAAGACGATGAAACACCCGGTCGTCCATTACCCGCCGCCCCGCCGCGTAAATACAAACCTGGGACTTTTGCAGTGAGAACATCTCCGATGCGCTGGCTTTGAGTTTTCTCGATTTTGCTGGCAGTAATCACTGCCACATTGGCGGGCGCATCAATAGATGATTGCGCAATTTTTGATGCACTTACCACCACATCACCGAGTAATTGCGTATCGCTCTTCACCGCAAGTGCGGGAGTCAGCACTTCTTCTGCATACACGGCTTGCATCACCGACAAGGTTAAAACACTCAGCGCGAACATTTGCTTAGACTTCATTTACAGCATCTCCTAAAGATATTATTAAACTTGAATCCAAGAAATTTGAAAGGCGCGCACTGTAATGACAAAATGTCACATTTGGAATGTGACATTTTGTCGCACCCTTATAGCTATTGGCTTACGGTGACGAAATTTTCTCAACAGACGAAAAAAAACCGACTCTCGTCGGTTTTTTTGATAGATTAATTAGTCGATTTTTTAAAGTCGTCATGACAGCCTTTGCAAGTTTTTTGCACCTTAGCGAACTGCGTTTGAATCGCAGTAAAATCAGCATTTTTTGCCAGCTCAGCAAGGCGTGCAGCCTCAACTTCGAGCAAGTCATTGGCGAGCTTAAACGCCTCTGCTTTACTCCAGATTTCGCTCCGTGCTTTTGTATCGCCACTTTCTGAACCTGTGATAAAGCCCTCTTTAGCTAACCGACTCAACACCGAAAAATACTCAGCATCACGCAAAAACAACGCTTGGTCGTAAGGCGTAACTCCTTTTGCCATGCGATATAGCGAACCGTAATACCAGCCCAACACTGTATAGCTGCTGCGCCGAAATTTGATTGCGTATTCAGCATCGCTCATTGCCGCTTGCGCCTGACTACTCATGCCACATAACACAAACAAAAAAACACTAATTTTGATTAAATTGTTCAACGATTTTTACTCACTTATTGGGTTTCAAATACTCACTGCATCATCTAAAGAGTGAGTTGAGTTTTTTAGTGTGGGGATTGTAGTAATAAATAACCAACTTTGACATGCGGCATTTTGTCTCACCTTTATAGTCATTGCCTTAACGAGGGATTTTTATGCGAGTAGGGGGCTTTATATGTCGTTGCCACTCATAAACTTGCATGAGCAGATTACGGATATTGGATGAGTGGCTAGTGAGTTGATTTTTTCACAATACACTTAACGTAAGAAAGCACGGTGATGAGCCGTGCTTTCTTACGTTAAAACTGTCTCGTTTAGTAATCGCGGCGTGGCGCGCTGTACGCATCGTTGGCAAACACAAACGGGGTGGTACGGCCCACTAAAGTTTCGATAAGCAATAGCTCTTGATCGGTGTGGTTGATAAAAGGCGCGTTGCGGATATTTTTGCCTTCGCCCGCATCCGATACGATGTACAGCGGTCTATCGTGGTGCTGCGAGGCTACGCTTTCGCGGCTTAATGGATCGCGACTGGCAGATACATCGGTGACACCGTAGCAGGTGCAAAAGTAGGTGAGTTCTGGATCGGCTTCGACGTAAAAACCTGTGCCGCGTATGCCGATGGTGGCCGTGGCGGTGTTGATTTGCATGGGGCTATTGCGTGATACCGAGAGTAATTTTCCAGTCAACAAACGCAAGCCTGAAATCAGTAAAGCAGTGGCGGCGTTAGGCGGCGTTTCTATCAGTAGATGACTGTTGGCGCGCAAAATCATCGAATGGCTATTCACCACAAACACAATCTCACTATCTTTAGCCGTGGTAACGGTGTCGCCTGGAAAAATGCGGGTTTGCAAGGTGGCCGTTTTACCGTTTACCGTGGCTTCCCCCGTGATGCGATAAATGGACTGATCGCTGGGTAGTTGTGCGGGTCGGTTGCCAAACCAACTGGCTAAAACATTTGGGCTGGCCAAGGTACTTGCTGCACCGAGTGCTAAAGCTTGCAGCAAAATTTTGCGGCGTGATTCGTCTATGTCGTCAAACTTTTTCATGGTGGACTCCTGCTGCTAAAAATGCGATGTGAAGTTATTGCGGTGCGCCATTCAACGCCCAATTCAAAAATAAATCGTAGTTAATGCGCAATGCGTTGCCCGCTAGGGTGGTGACATCAAAGCCAGTTTGTAAGCCGCCGTTGTGATGTTCGCCACTCGGTTTGCGTAGCAATGGACTGGATTCAATATCAGTAAAGTTAATCCGTCCGCGCACTTCGGCATACAGCCACGCATCATCCGTGGTGTCGATTAGACCATCGCCATTTCTATCAATGTTGTCATAGCTAATCGGCGCAGCACCCGCCGCCACATGACACGCTAGGCAACTCCCTTGCAAAACAGTTTTGATGTTGGCAAAACGGATGGCACTCGGCACAGGGGAGAGCGCGCTATTCACCACCAGCGTGAGTGTTTTGGGCGCACTCACGGCCGCCCCTTTGCTGCTGATAAGTTGCAGCACATAAGTGCTATTGACGGTGGCGGTAAAAATCGGATTGACGCTGTTGGGGTTACTTAAGGTTGCCCCGCCAGGGTTGCTGATAAAGCTCCATTGATAGGCGGTGGAAAATAAACTGGCGGCGGCGGAGAGTTGCGTCGCCCCTGTAGGAATAACGCGATCAGGGTCAGTGTCGGCAATCGGGCGACCCGCTTTTAAGGCATTACCTGCGTTGTCTTGGCTGACAAAAGCCAGCGGCGCACTCGCTAAAAACAACGCCATGTTGTTCGCCATGCTGGTCGCATAAAACTGATCCGCAACTATTTTGGCTAAGGGCATGTCGCCGCGATCAACCACATGTTCTTTGATGCGCGCGGCATAGCTGGTGAATTTTGCTAGGGTGTCAAAATCTAAATCGGCTTGATTTTTAGTGCCGCGCAAAATATGGCAAGCGCGGCAAGCAGGGACGACGGAGCTTTGATACAGCGTACTTTGCCCATTCGCTTGCCAGTCGGTGGGCAAATAACTATCGCGATAATTGCCATTGGGCAAACCATCGCCGCCATAAGCATTTTTAATTAAATTTGCCGCTGTGCCTTGCCACTCGTTGGCAGTGGCGATGCGTCGCCCTGCATCCTCAGTGAAGGCAGTTGCGAGAGGAATGGGGTAAGTACCCAAGATTATTTTGTTGATTGCTTTAAGCGTGGCTTCTTGCGCCGCGCGGCTGTAGCCCGCAGCGGTAGAAAAATCCAGTACATCGACTTCCAGCGCGTGTAAATGGGCTTGTGCATCGCCGCGCGCCATAGATGCCGAATTGCTTGGCACGGCGAATAACGCTAAGCCCGTGGGTGAACCTTGCGCTGGGGTGAGCGGGTCGGCGCGCCCGCCGTGGCACGATAAGCAGGTGGTGGGCACGGCTTTTGCGCCGCGTCCATCTAAGTCCAGACTCAACACGCGATTGCCCGCGGCATCGAAGGAATAAAACTTGGCAAAGCTGATACCACCTGTGCTGCTGGGACTAAACTCAATCGCACTCGTGCCTTTGTGCCACTTCGGGTCTTGCACCACAGCGGCATCTAAATTCAGTGTCGAATAGCCGTACACGCCAGCCGTGTTGACCAAATAGTTGCCGACTAAAAAAGCCACCGTGCCATCGGCATTTTTTCGCGCCGTCATGCGCCGTCCATAGCCTAAATCGCGGCTATCGCCAAAAGTGGCGTTGAGCTCTGTGCCTGTGCCGTTGCCAAAACCATTCACGCTTTTGAAGCCTGCCAAAGTGCTGCGTAGATTATTTGGGTCGATTGCCGCGTAATAGGCACGTGCGTATTCCGCCGAGTTAGTTTGCAACGTGCCATCGGCTTGTAATTGCGGATTGGGAAATAATAAAAAACTATCAGGACCATTCGCGGGCGTGATGACAGGTGCGCTGGTGGGATAAATATCGTTCGGGCTGTTGCCGCCACAGCCGCTTAACAGGGAGATGACAACTAAGGCGAGAGATGAGGTGCGCATGATGTTTCCTTTAGAAGCCAATGAGGTAAACGACGCTGTATTGATTGGCGATATAGCTGCGCGGCGAGGTGGCGAAGCTAGGTCGCACAGTGGGCGTTGAGGTGGCGCGGCGTGCAGATATATCCAAGGAATCGCGCGTGCCAAAACCAATGTTGCAGCCTAAGGTCGCAATGCTGGTTTTGCCATCAAAACGATAGCTAAATAATTGCCCGCCCGCATACGCATCGTCTTGCACAAACACTTTAGCGATATTGACGTTTTCTAAGCTGGGATGCCCCGTCGAGACAATGTCTCCGCTGCGATATTCGCCGCCTAAATACAGACTGGTTTGCGCGGTGAGGGCGTAGTCGAGTGTGCCGCGCAAGGCGGTATCGCGCGTGTTGAACACCGCGCTCTTACCCGTGCGTCCATTCGCGGCTAGCGCGCTATAAGTATTGATGCGATCGGTCAGCGCGAAGCGCATATCCAAGCCTGTGCTGTATTGGTAGCCATCGCGTAATTGACTTTGATATTGCAGCGCGTTGCCGCTGATAAATGCACCCAAAATCGGCGCGCCAAACTCAGACGAAGGACGATATTGATAGGTGGCTTTGCCGCCCGCCAGTACACGGCTCAAGCCGTCATAGCTGGCAAACTTTTCACCGCCGAGTGTACCCGTGAGGATCGCGCGCATATTGCTACCCAGCGGGAAAATCAAGCTCTTATTGGCGTTAAAGCTGTAGCTGTGGTCGGACAAAATATCGCCCGCTTGTTTGGCGCGCGTCACGTTGTCATCAAACATCAGCCCCGCATCGATTTGTACGCCGTCGTGTTCGGCGGCTTCATCATCGCTGTCGCTAAAGTGGCGACGTTGAGTGGGCGCATCGAGTGCTTTGGTGAGATTGACGCGCACGCTGTCGTTTTGCGTTTGCGAAAAAGTATGTTGATGCTGGTAATCCAAATCAATGCTCACCCCATTGTCCAGCTTGAAGTTGTTGCCTAGCCCAATGACGATAGCGTTGCGCACCAGCGCACCACTGCTGACCGAGTATTGGCTATTGAGATTGTCGGCGTAAGCGATGCTGCTCACCCGATCGCCTTGGAAATTGTGGCGATACTCACTGCGCAACCTCGGACTGACCGTACCGAAACTCGCCTCGTGTTGTGCCTCTAAACGCACGCCTAATGAGCCTTGCAGGGTAGGGTTGGTTTGTTTGAAGTAGGTGAGGTTATTGATGCCCGCACCCGTTTCGGTTACTTGATTGAGCTGGTCGGACGAATAATCCACGCGTGCATAAGGTGACACCAGCAAGTTTTTACTGTGATGCTCAATGCCACTGGCAAGCGAGGCGAACAGTTGGCGACCTTGGCGCGCGCTGGTAGCGTAACTATTGGCGGGGGCGACAAAACGCTGCATGTCAAAGTTGAGCGTGCCGATGCCTAACAAGCCATCCACAAACGCGCTGTCATGGGCTTGATAGCTGCCATACAAACTTACCGAGTTACCCGTGGTTTGGTTTTTTGAACCATCGCTACCGATATTGGTTTTGTCGCGCGCAAAGCCCACGCCAAAGCCTAAGGTCAAGTCTGCCGTGATACGTCTATCCATGCCGACACTCACGCCGTTACTCGAAAAATCCGTACCTGTGCGTGTGCCACTGGCAGCTTGTTTACCAAAAGTGGCAATGCCTTCTACCCAGATGTTCGCGGTGCTATTGGCATCCGCTGCGGCATTATTTTTACCAACTAAATTGGCTAAATTAAGCGATTGAGTGGTGACTAAATCGACTAAGCCTAGCCCCAGCGTGGCGTTATCAGTGGGCGCATGAGGCGGGGTGCTAGGGCTGTTCACGTCATGGCTGCTAGGGGATACGCTTAGCGCGCTGGTGAGCGGATAGCTGCTCAGCGGTGCATTGCTAGGCTGTGCATCAACGCTGTCGTTAAAGCGTGTGACCGCTGCCGTGGCGGTGTCTTGGCTGCCGCGATGATGCAAACTTTCCATGCGATGTTGGAAGTTGGCAATTTGCGCACTGGCAAAACGCAGCGCGGTGTCGGCTTGGGTATTGAGCAAGCCCAACACCGCCGCATCTTTAGTCGGGTCAGGGCGACCGACGATGTTAATCGTAACCGTCGCTGCTGGAGACTGCCCACCCAA
>JARCRQ010000020.1 GCA_029850585.1 Sideroxydans sp. | reverse complement strand
GCACGGGCATTTCCATGCGCGCCGCGCCGCCGAAATAACGATACAAAGGTAAACCAGATTCTTCCGCCGCTGCTTTGGCAATCGCAATCGACACCGCCAAAATTGCGTTCGCGCCCAAGCGCGATTTGTTTTCTGTACCGTCCAACTCAATCATCGTTTGGTCGATAAACGCTTGTTCAGAAGCATCCAAGCCGATGATGGCTTCAGCGATTTCGGTGTTGATATATTCCACCGCTTTCAACACGCCTTTACCGAGGTAGCGTTTTTTGTCGCCATCGCGCAATTCCACCGCTTCTTTAGTGCCTGTTGACGCACCAGAAGGCACGGCGGCACGACCCATTACGCCTGATTCCAACAACACATCGGCTTCGACGGTTGGGTTACCACGCGAGTCCAAAATTTCACGGGCGATTACATCAACAATTGCGCTCATCTTCTTTTCCTTTTTACTAAAAAAATTTAACAGTCAAGGGTGGCTCTAAAAATTGAAATATCTAAGCAAGACAAGGCGCGAATAAAAAATTGCGACGACGCATAGAACAACTATGTGAGGAGTAATTTTTTGTGAGCAACGCAGTATTGCGACGAGATGTCAATTTATAGAGTTGCCCTTAAAAGTTTCGTAAATCAATTTGTTCTTCGATCAAACCTTGCTGCTTCACTAAAGCGTCGATGGCTTTAAGCGTTTGCAACATCGCTTTCAAGTGTCCGAGTGGGAAAGCATTAGGCCCATCTGACATGGCTTGAGAGGGATTCGGGTGCGTTTCCATAAACACCCCCGCCACGCCTGCCGCCACTGCCGCACGCGCCAACACGGGCACGAATTCGCGCTGCCCACCCGACACCGAACCTTGTCCGCCTGGCAGCTGCACCGAGTGCGTCGCATCGAACACCACGGGGCACGCGGTGTTGCGCATCACGGCGAGTGAGCGCATGTCTGACACCAGATTGTTATAGCCAAATGACGCGCCGCGTTCGCACACCATGATGTTGTCCGCACCGCTGGCTTCGCGCGCTTTATCGACCACGTTCTTCATATCCCACGGCGATAAAAACTGACCTTTTTTGATATTCACAGGCTTGCCGCATTTTGCCACGGCGTGAATAAAATCCGTTTGGCGGCACAAAAACGCAGGCGTTTGCAGCACATCGACCACGCTAGCAACTTGCGTAATTTCTTCGATGCTATGCACGTCGGTAAGCAAATTCACGCCGAGCTGTGCTTTAACTTCTGACAAAATTTTCAGACCTGCGTCGATACCAAAACCGCGAAACGATTTGCCGGAACTGCGATTGGCTTTGTCGTAAGACGATTTGTAAATAAATGGGATGGCCAGTTCTTTACACATTTCTTGCAACGCGCCTGCGGTGTCGATTGCCATTTGCGGCGACTCAATCACGCAGGGACCCGCGATTAAAAATAGCGGTTTGTTTAAGCCAACTTCAAAGTCGCACAGCTTCATTTGGTCGCTCCTTGGTGTGCCAATGCAGCTTCGACAAACGCCTTAAACAAGGGATGCCCCGCGCGCGGATTGGAGGTGAATTCGGGATGGAACTGCACGCCGACAAACCACGGATGCAGCGTTTGCGGCAGCTCCATAATTTCGGGCAAATCTTCTGTAGGTGTACGCGCCGAAATAATCAAGCCTGATTTTTCCAATGCAGGCACATAAAAATTATTCACTTCATAGCGATGGCGATGACGCTCGTTCACGTCGTTGCCGTAAATTTTTTGCGCCAAACTACCTGCTTTAATTGGGCAGCGTTGCGAACCTAAACGCATCGTGCCGCCCAAATCAGAATCGGCTGAACGCGTGGCGACTTTGCCATCACGATCTTGCCATTCGGTAATCAGCGCGACTACAGGGTGTTCAGTTTGCAAATCAAATTCGGTGCTATTCGCGTCGGTCATGCCTGCAACGTGGCGCGCATATTCGATGACCGCCAACTGCATCCCTAAACAAATACCGAGGTAAGGAATTTTATGTTCGCGCGCATAACGAATCGCGGCGATTTTGCCTTCCGTGCCACGCACGCCAAAACCGCCAGGGACGAGTATCGCATCGAAGTGCGACAAGCCTTGTACGCCCGCTGTTTCCAAGGCTTCTGAATCAATATATTCGATATTCACTTGCGTCGCAGTATGGATGCCTGCGTGACGCAACGCCTCGATGAGCGACTTATAAGATTCGGTCAAATCGACATATTTGCCGACCATACCAATGGTGATTTGATGGGTAGGATTTTCTGAGGCGGTAACTAAATTTTTCCACACGGTTAAATCCGCAGGCGGCACATTGTTCAACGCCAACTCTTCGCAGACGATGCGATCCAAGCCTTGTTCGTGCAGCATTTGCGGAATCATGTAGATGCTGGTCGCATCCCACATTGAGATTACCGCCTCTTCGCGCACGTTAGCAAACAGCGAAATTTTGGCGCGCTCATCATCAGGAATACGACGGTCAGCACGACACAATAATGCAGTCGGGAAAATACCAATCTCGCGCAATTTTTGTACGCTGTGTTGCGTAGGCTTGGTCTTCAACTCACCTGCGGTGGCGATGTAAGGCACCAGCGTCAGATGCACATAGGCAACCTGATTGCGCCCCATGCGCAAACCCATTTGCCGCGCTGCTTCGAGGAACGGCAACGATTCAATATCGCCCACCGTGCCGCCGATTTCAACAATCGCAACATCCGCCACGCCATTTGGATAGGCAGCCGCGCCGCGTTCGACAAAGGCTTGAATCTCATTGGTGATATGCGGAATCACTTGCACAGTTTTGCCCAAATACTCGCCGCGCCGCTCTTTGCGAATCACGGTTTCGTAAATTTGCCCCGTGGTGAAATTGTTGGCTTTGCGCATTTTCGCGCTGATAAAACGCTCGTAGTGACCTAGATCCAAATCGGTTTCCGCACCGTCTTCGGTAACGAACACTTCGCCGTGCTGAAACGGACTCATAGTGCCAGGATCGACGTTGATATAAGGGTCGAGCTTCAACATGGTGACGCGCAAGCCGCGCGATTCAAGGATAGCCGCCAAAGAAGCGGCGGCGATGCCTTTCCCTAAGGAAGAAACAACGCCGCCGGTAATAAAGATGTACTTAGTCATGGGGTGCGATGATACCGTAAAACAGGTCGCTCTCAAACCCAAAACGCAGCAATTTGCGTAAATGCCGCACCGCTATTGAGGCGATAAGTGGCGAGTGCTTTGACTAGGGAGCGGGGCATGGTGGCGGGTCGAGATAAGCCAACGGTTCAACGAATTCTCCCCGTCATGCCCGCGCAGGCGGGTATCTGGCAAAACAATCTGCGTGGGCAGATGAACCCTGCCCCTAGTACTTACTGAACTTGAATAGGAATCATCCTCGCCAACTTCGGCGAACTCGCTGTCCTCGCGGGATATTTCTTCGCTACATAATCATCCACCAGCTTGGTGAACTCATTGGCAATGTTGTCGCCGCGCAAGGTCATCGCCTTCTCGCCATCAATGTAAACGGGGGCGGCAGGGCTTTCGCCTGAGCCTGGCAAGCTGATGCCGATGTTGGCTAATTTACTTTCGCCGGGGCCATTGACCACGCAACCCATTACCGCCACGGTCATGTTTTCCACGCCGTCGTATTGGGTGCGCCACACGGGCATTTGTTCGCGCAAATGATTTTGAATCCTCAATGCTAACTCTTGAAAAAATACGCTGGTGGTACGTCCGCAACCAGGACAAGCGGTGACCATAGGCGCGAAGGCGCGCAAGCCCATGGTCTGCAAAATCTCTTGTCCGACGATCACTTCTTGGGTGCGCGAGCCGTTCGGCTCGGGCGTTAAAGAAATGCGGATGGTGTCGCCTATGCCTTGCTGCAACAGCACGGCGAGGGCGGCGGTCGAGGCGACGATGCCTTTCGAGCCCATGCCCGCTTCGGTCAGCCCTAAGTGCAAGGCGTAGTCGCATTGGCTGCTCAAGGCGCGATACACGGCGATTAAATCTTGCACGTCGCTAACCTTGCACGACAGCACGATGCGGTTGTGCGCCATGCCTAATTTTTCAGCGCGTTGCGCGCTCTCTAAAGCGGAGGCGATAAGCGCGTTTTGCGTGACGTGTTTGGCATCCAGCGGTTGCGGCAAGCGTGAATTTTCATCCATCATGCGCACCACTAAATTTTGATCCAAGCTGCCCCAGTTCACGCCGATACGCACGGGTTTATCGTATTGAATTGCCGTCTCTATCATCATCGTGAACGGGTCTTCCGAGTCGCGACTGCGCCCCACGTTGCCGGGATTGATACGATATTTTGCCAGTGCTTGTGCGCAATCTGGATAGTCGCGCAACAGGCGATGACCGTTGTAATGAAAGTCGCCCACCAGCGGCACATCGCAGCCCAGCTCATCCAACTGACGGCGGATGGTCGCGACTTGCGCGGCGGCTTCGGGCGTGTTCACGGTGATGCGTACCAGCTCCGAACCTGCTTGCGCTAATTCGTAAACTTGCTTAACCGTGGACGCTGCATCCGCCGTGTCGGTATTGGTCATCGACTGCACCACGATGGGCGCGCCGCCGCCCATCATCACGCCCGCAATCACCACGCGTTGCGAAGGACGGCGATTAAATAATTCACTCATTGCTTACTCCAGCGTCAAACGCGCCACGTCGCTCGTTTTATTGATGTAGCGCGTTAAATCTAACAATTTGCCGCGACGATAAAGTTGCACAGAGCTGGCATTACCGATGACCACTTGATACGGCCCCATACTTTTGAAGCTCAGCTCGCTGCCCGCAGGATGATGACCCGACGATAAAATCTTGCCGCTCATATCGGTGACTTCCGCCCAAGATTCTGCTGCAAAAACTAAGCGTAATTGGCTCATAGCACGACTGGTAGGCACGGCACTCACCGCAACGCTTTGAGCCTGTGGCGTTACCGCCGACACGCTACTTGCGGGCAAGGGAGCTTTGACTTGTGCCGCAATCGGCGCAACCAAAGCAGTCGCCAAACTATCTGCCGCATCGACAGGCTCGCTACTGACCGTTGCCGATTCTGCGGGAATCGCAAGCTCTATCACTTGCTCAACAACAGCGGGGACGCTGACGGACTGCGGCGCAGGGGCGGCACGATTCCACAGCGCGAAAATAATCGCCAGCGCGGCAACGCCCGCCGCCGCCATCAACCACACCCGACTTTGCTGCATAGCGAGTTGCTTAACATTGAATGGCACCTCCACCGAGGCAGGACTATGCAGCTCAGTGTTGGCATACGGATCAGGCAAAGCGTCTAACAAAGGCTGCGCATCCATGCCTAACAATTTTGCGTAGCTGCGCACAAAACCGCGCACAAAAGTCAGCTCAGGCAAGCTCGCCATATCGTCGGCTTCTAAGGCTTCGATTTGGCGCGGCGCGAGACGAATTTGCGCGGCAACATCCGTCACACTCAAGCCTTTGAGTTCACGCATGGCGCGTAATTGCGCACCGTTCTTTGCCACCACAACCTCAACGGCTGACGCGGCGTTGCTGACGATATTTTCATCCATGCTTGAGAACTCCTTAGGGCTTAGTTGCTGTTAAGTGCGCGTGCTTCTTTTGAATCAGGATATAAATTACGCAGCTTCATGCTGTAGCTAGCGGCGGAATTGCGGTCATTTAATTGCCGCTCAATGCGCACTGCGAGCCATAAATTTTCAGCACTCAAATTGTCGCTTTTCGCCGCGTACTGATTAAAAAACTTTTTCGCCAAACCAAAATCTTGCTTAGCAAAGTTCAATTGCGCCAGACCCAACAAAGCCTGCGGCAAATCAGCACGCGCGACTAAAGCACGTTGAAAAAAATCTTCTGCCACGGCAAAGTTATTGATTTTTTGCGAACACACCGCCGCGTTCAAATAGGCCTGCTCTGGGGTTTGGTACAAAGGATTTTTTAATGCCGCAACGAAGTGTGCAATAGAATCTCTTTCGCGGCCACTTTGGCACAAAAACCAGCCGTAGTTACTGTGCGTTTCAGAGTTTTTGCTATCAATACTCAAACTGCGTTTGAAATCATCTTCAGCCTCCGCATCCTCATGCAACGCCATATGTATCAAGGCGCGCACGTTAAATGCAGGTGCGTAATTAGAGTGTGCAGCCAAAGATTGATCAATTTCGTTTAATGCCATACCCATTTGTGCACGCTCTAAATACAAGCCCGCTAATTCAGTATGGATGCGCGCACTTTTTTCCGCATTTTCTGCACTCATGCCACCGCTAGTGCAACCCGTCAAAATCAACAACCATAATAAAATTCCACGATACATAGCAACCTCACTTCTGAAAAATTAGCGATGCAATATCACAGGGCGTGTGCCCGTGCGTTTAGTTTTATCTTGCACTTGCCCCGCCAGCTGTCCACACGCCGCCGCGATGTCATCGCCGCGTGTTTTGCGTATCGTGGTGATGATATTGGCTTGCATCAACACATCGCGAAAACGTGCAATCGCGTCAGGTTTAGAGCGTAAATAATGCGTTTGTGGGAAAGGATTAAATGGAATGAGATTGAGCTTGCACGGCACATCTGCCAACAGTCGCACCAACTCATGCGCTTGCTGCACGCTGTCATTCACCCCATCCAACATCACATATTCAAAGGTGATGAAATCGCGCGGAGCTTTTTCTAAATAACGGATACACGCAGCGAGCAATTCTTTGAGCGGATATTTTTGATTGATAGGCACTAACACATCGCGCAACTTGTCGTTCGGCGCGTGTAGCGACACCGCCAAAGCCACAGGGCATTCTTCACGCAATCTGTCCATCGCGGGTACCACACCCGACGTGGAAACCGTGACACGACGACGCGACAAGCCATAACCGTGATCGTCCAACATCAAGCGTAGCGCGCTCACCGTGTTGTCAAAATTTAACAGCGGCTCGCCCATTCCCATCATCACCACATTGCTAATCGCCCAATTACCTTCAGTGTTTTTACCGAGCTGATGATTCGCCCACCACAGTTGTCCGATGATTTCGGCGACGCTTAAATTGCGATTGAAACCTTGCTTGCCCGTGGAGCAAAACGAGCAATCCAGCGCGCAGCCCGCTTGTGAAGAAATACATAAAGTGCCGCGCGTCGCTTCGGGGATATACACCGCTTCGACCGCGTTGCCTGTGCCTACGTCTAACAGCCATTTGCGCGTGCCGTCGTCAGACAGTTCGGCGCGCATGATGGCAGGCGTTTTGATACAGGCTTTTTGCGTGAGCTTGTCACGCAAACTGGCCGCGATGTCAGTCATCGCAGCAAAATCGGACTCCCCGCTTTTGTACATCCAGCGCATCAACTGCTTGGCGCGAAAAGGCTTCTCACCTAGCTCTGCAAAGTAAGCAGTCAGTCCATGCGCATCAAAATCAAGGAGGTTTTGTTTCATTCGTTAAGTAATAAATTAACGAGAGTAAACGTTCAGTGCTGGGAAGAAGTAAGCGATTTCAACTGCTGCGGTTTCAGCTGCGTCAGAACCGTGTACGGCATTCGCGTCGATGCTGTCAGCGAAGTCAGCACGAATCGTACCTTTGTCTGCCTTCTTAGGATCCGTCGCGCCCATCAAATCGCGGTTTTTCAAGATTGCGCCTTCGCCTTGCAAAGCCTGAATCATCACCGGACCTGAAATCATAAAGCTCACCAAGTCATTGAAGAATGGGCGTGCTGCGTGTACTGCGTAAAAACCTTCTGCTTCAGCGCGTGACAATTGTGTCATGCGTGCTGCGATAACTTTTAAGCCTGCGCCTTCAAAGCGTGAGTAGATTTGACCGATTACATTTTTTGCCACTGCATCAGGTTTGATAATTGAAAGTGTGCGTTCGATAGCCATGCGTGATTCTCCAAATAAAGTTAATAAAAAAAGGCCGCGCATTCTATCAGGCTTTACTTACCCTGTCGCAGCGGTCGCTAGGCACGCAAGGCCGCTGCTATCGCTGAAAACAGACGCGATTACGTCCCGCTTGTTTGGCTTGATACATCGCCATATCGGCGCGTTTAAGTAAGTCGTCCGCTTTGATAATTTGCCCTTGAAACAGCGTCACGCCGATGCTGCCTGCGCTGTGATGCACGACCTCTGCACCCTGCTGCGCCTGCAAAAAATATGGCTCGGCGAGTGCGCTGCGAATTTTTTCGGCGATGCTGCCCGCATCCGTTTCGGACTGCGCCATGTCGCCCGATAACGCACCTAACACCACCACAAATTCATCGCCACCAAAGCGCGCCACGGTATCGACTTCGCGCACACAACTTTGCAAACGCCGCGCCACTTCTATCAACATCAAGTCGCCCATTTCGTGACCATGCAAATCGTTGAGCGGCTTAAATTTATCTAAATCCAAAAACATCAACGCCCCGTAATGCCCGCTACGCTTGCCTTCCAACATGGCATAGCCCAACCGCTCATCCAATAAACGGCGATTCGGCACGCCCGTGAGCGCGTCATAAAATGCCAGTTGACGAATTTTTTCCTCGGCATTTTTACGCTCGGTGATGTCGCGCGACAAGGCAATAAAGCGCGGCTCTTGCCCCGCCAATACTTGTTTTCTGGCAATCGACAATTCAAACCAAAAACGCCCATCCGACAAATCCAAATAAAATTGTTTGCCCGTGGAACGCCCCGTCAGATGCGCTTCTGCTAAGCCTGACAAGACAATTTTTGCCGCCCCAGCAGGCAGCACTTCGGCAACAGATTTGCCGACCATGAGCGTAGGGTCAACCGCCATGCCGTGCTTATACGTCGCGGGCATTTGTCGGTAGCCGCCGTCCAAACTCAACTCAAACCACAAGTCAGGCAAGGACTCAAGCGTAGCGGTCAACAAGCTGGTGCGCTCTTGCACCTTGTTTTCGAGTTCTTGTTGATGGGTGCGGATGTGTTCTGCCATGACGTTAAATTGTTGCGACAAGCTCTTAATTTCTGCTGAGCCAACCAGCGGCGGCAGGCTGGTGTAATGATTCAATTCCAGCTCGTGCATGGCGTTTTTGAGGATTGCCATCGGGTTCAACAACCAACGATGTAGCATCCAAGCTACTAGTGCTAATACGCTTAAAAACAACACACCAAACAAGCCCGCCACCCACCACAATTTAGCGAACAACACGCCTTGCTGCGCATCAATTAAAGTCAGGTCAAACCAATCTAACGCGGGGATATATGCCACGCCTAACAAGTGCGGCTTACCGCGATAACTGACACGCAGCATTTCGTTGCTTGATTCGCCTTTGATTAAACGTTGCGTTGCTGCACGCAAAGATGCCATGTCTGTTTCTTGAGTGAACAAAGCATTCACTTTCAAGCGTTGTGCATCGGGCTTGGCAATGCTGGCAAGGTCAATCATCTTGCTGTCGCGATTGAGTTGAATCGCCAAATTGCTATCGACAAATAAATTGGTCACGCCCGCTTGTTCCATCGCCACCGAATCTAATAAAAACTCATCCAATGCCAAGCCTGTCCCGACAATCCCCACCGCTTTGCCCTCATGTTTGAGCAGCACGTTAATCCACACTTGCGCGACTTTAGTTGCGCCATGATTCTCCATGCTGACATTCAGCGCGTAATCATTGCCACTGGCTAAAGTGGCGTAAAACCAAGCATCGACGGGGTTTTTGGGCGACAAGGTGTAGCGCAACTGCGCACCCGCAAAGGCATTTTTCTCATCGTTTAAGTAATAGTGTTGCGTCTGGCTGAATACGGCGGAATAAAGATGACTAGAAAATTTATTGCGATAGCTTTCCATCAAGGCAATGCCGCGTTGGCGCACCGCTGGGTCGCTTTCATGCAGTGCCATATCGAGCAGCGCAGGTTCTGCCGCCATTTGTTTGGCTAAGGCAATTTCGCGCAACAGCGGATGCAAAGTGCGATGCTTATCAAACAGCACCTGCTTCTCGGTTAAGCGCGTCGCCCAGTCGTTATTGATGCCCGCCACCCAGTATTGGGTGAAGCCCCAAAAAGCCCCCATGAACAACACAAATATGGCAACCAGCAATAGGGAAAACTTAGTTTTGAGTGACATGATTTTGGCTGGTGGCTGGTGGCTGGTGGCTGGTGGCGCATAAATTATCCTCAAAGCAGAAACAATTAAACGATATTACCTTAACTTTCCTCTTCGCCTAAGCTGCGAAATACTTTGGCAATAATCTCAAATGAAAAACCACGCGATTGTAAAAAGCGCATTTGTTTAGCTTTTTCTTTGGCATCAACTGGCGCGCTGCGATATTTCCTTTGCCACACTTCACGCGCGGTGTCTAACTCGGTCTCTTGCAGCACAGGCAACGTCGCCTCGATAAGCTCGCTGCTAATACCACGCTGACATAGCTCTTGAGTGATGCGCTGTGTGCCGAAACGAGGGCGTTTGGCATGGACAAATTGCGTGGCAGCGCGCGCATCGGACAACCAGCCGCGCGCGGTTAAATCATCCAACAGTGCGTCCAAATCTTGAACTTGAATTTCGCTTAGCGATTCGTTTGCCTCCTCGCCCGCTTGCGGGAGAGGATTGAGGTGAGGGAAACGCGCATGACGTGTGGAATTTTTTCCATGCGCGTTAGGCTGTACTTGTTCAAAGTCGTTTTCAACTTCTACATGCGGCAATAATTTTGCGCGTAGTTCAGCGCGGCTATATTCGCGCCGCGCCAAGCATTGCAAGGCGCGACCGCGCAAACTGATTGCTACTCTTTTATATCCCATCGCGCCCTCCTCACCTGCAAAAATCGTCAGCACAAAACAAAATGCGGCACAGAAATTCTGTACCGCATTTTTTCACTTACTGCTGTTACTTAAACCTCAGCAGCGTCGTCCGCTTTAGCGTCAATTTTTACTTCAGCCTTGGCATCCGCTTTGCCTGCCTTCGCAGCCGCTTTAGCTTTAGGTTTATCGCCGCCCGCCAACAAAGCAATGTTCAATGCGCCGCGCACTTTGTTTTCAATTTCAAATGCGATGTCGGGATTGTTGCGCAAGTATTCACGCGCGTTGTCTTTGCCTTGACCGATTTTTTCGCCGTTGTAGGCGTACCACGCCCCCGCTTTTTCGACTAATTTATGTTGTACGCCCAAGTCAATAATTTCACCTTCGCGAGAAATACCTTCGCCGTACAAAATATCAAACAAGGCTTCTTTGAAAGGCGGCGCAACTTTATTTTTTACCACCTTAACGCGGGTTTCATTGCCGATAATTTCATCGCCTTTTTTGATTGCGCCAATACGACGAATATCCATACGCACCGAGGCGTAAAACTTAAGCGCGTTGCCACCCGTCGTCGTTTCTGGGTTACCAAACATCACACCAATTTTCATACGAATTTGGTTAATAAAAATCACCATGGTATTGGAGCGATTGATGTTACCCGTCAATTTACGCAAGGCTTGCGACATCAAACGCGCGTGTAGCCCCATTTGCGCATCGCCCATTTCGCCTTCGATTTCAGCCTTGGGCGTGAGTGCGGCAACCGAATCGACCACCACCACATCGACCGAACCAGAACGCACTAGCATATCCACGATTTCTAAGGCTTGTTCGCCATTATCCGGTTGCGAAATCAGCAGGTCTTCCACTTTCACGCCGAGCTTTTTCGCATAGCCTGGATCAAGCGCGTGTTCCGCGTCGATAAACGCTGCCGTGCCGCCGAGCTTTTGCATTTCGGCGATGACTTGCAAAGTCAAAGTGGTTTTACCTGATGACTCAGGACCGTAAATTTCAATCACGCGACCGCGCGGTAAACCGCCCACACCTAGGGCAATATCCAAGCCCAGCGAACCTGTGGAGACCACCTGAATATCTTTGGTCACATCGTTTTCGCCCAAACGCATAATCGAGCCTTTGCCGAATTGTTTTTCGATTTGCGCAAGTGCGGCGGTCAGGGCTTTGCTTTTATTTTCATCCATGGTGGTTCTCCTTAAAAAGTGCGCGGATTGTGGCACACGATTTTTAATTTGTACAGAACGTTCGTTCTTTATTTTGAATTAGGCTGATTCGGTATGCGATGCAAGCAGCTCCAAAATGCCTTGCAAAGCAATATCCACCGCCTGTTGGCGCACTTGGGCGCGGTTGCCCGCCAACACATAACACCGCGCCACGCACGCGCCTGATGTTATCCCCCAAGCGAACCACACTGTGCCGACGGGCTTATCCAGCGTGCCGCCATCAGGTCCCGCGATGCCGCTCACCGCCAAGGCAATTTGCGCCGTGCTATGCGTCAGCGCGCCGCTGACCATCTCGCGCACCACCGCCTCGGACACCGCGCCATGCGCCACCAGTGTTGCCTCGGCGACACTCAACATTTGTTGTTTGGATAAATTTGAATAAGTAACAAAGCCGCGCTCGAACCAAGCCGAACTGCCCGCGATGTCGGTGACCGCCTGCGCCACGCCGCCACCCGTGCAAGACTCGGCAGTGGCGAGCATCAAGCCGTGTGATTTAAGGGCGATACCGACCTGTACGGAAGTCTTCACAGTCCGCGCGCTAAATCGTTTTGTATATCCACTACCGCTTCCAGTCCCACTGCAATGCGGATCAATCCATCGGTGATACCTGCCGCCGCGCGTGCTTCAGGGGTGATGCGCGCGTGCGTGGTACTGGCGGGATGGGTGATAGTGGTTTTGGTGTCGCCCAGATTCGCGGTGATAGACAGCAGCTTGGTGTTGTCGATTACACGCCACGCGGCATCTTTTCCGCCCTTAACTTCAAACGCCACGATGCCGCCGCCAGTCTTTTGTTGGCGCATCGCCAGCGCGTGTTGCGGATGCGACGGCAAACCGGGATAGAACACGCGCGCCACGTTGGGTTGCTGCTCCAACCAGCGCGCTAATTCCAGCGCGTTCGCGCTATGCGCATCCATGCGAATTTTCAGTGTTTCCAAGCCTTTCAAGAACACCCAGGCATTGAACGCGCTCATGGTAGGTCCTGTGGTGCGCAAAAATCCGTACACCGATTCCATCATTTTTTTGCTGCCCAACACCGCGCCGCCCAACACGCGACCTTGCCCGTCTATATATTTTGTTGCGGAATGAATCACGATGTCCGCGCCCCATTCCAACGGGCGTTGCAAGATGGGCGTGCAAAAACAATTATCGACCGCCAGCACCGCACCACACGCTTTTGCCACCGCAGAAATTGCCGCGATGTCGGAGATTTCGGTGAGCGGATTGGATGGTGTTTCTAAGAAAAAAAGTTTGGTGTTGGGACGCACCGCCGCTTGCCATTGCGCCACATCGGTAGCGGAAACATACGTCGTTTCCACACCAAATTTTTTGATGACATTGTTGAACAAATTCACCGTCGAACCGAACAAACTTTGCGATGCAACAATATGATCACCCGCCTTTAACACACCCATCACG
>JARCRQ010000019.1 GCA_029850585.1 Sideroxydans sp. | reverse complement strand
ATTTGAAGGGACCTGCTCCTAGTACGAGAGGACCGGAGTGGACAGATCTCTGGTGTACCGGTTATCACGCCAGTGGTATTGCCGGGTAGCTAAATCTGGAAGAGATAACCGCTGAAAGCATCTAAGCGGGAAACTCGCCTTAAGATAAGATTTCCCTGGGGGTTCAACCCCCCTAAAGAGTCGTTCGAGACCAGGACGTTGATAGGTCAGGTGTGGAAGCGCAGTAATGCGTTAAGCTAACTGATACTAATTGCTCGTGAGGCTTGATCCTATAACATTAAGTAAACGTGATAGTGTGTGACGCAGTACAATCGAACACCCAGAATTTACTTCTTCCAAATACTGTTACTTGATACAGAGTATCGAATCAAGTGACGACAAACAGGGCAAGCAGCAATTCATCGCTGTTAGCCGAACAGTTTGTCTGACGACCATAGCGAGTTGGTCCCACTCCTTCCCATCCCGAACAGGACAGTGAAACGGCTCCGCGCCAATGATAGTGTGGTTCTTCCATGCGAAAGTAGGTCATCGTCAGACTCCTTACAAGCATTGCGCCCTCCCAGAAATGGGGGGGCGTTTTTGCGAATAATGCTTTAATTTACTAAGCATTTTGATGTTATCGGGTCGTTAGCTCAGCTGGTAGAGCAGCGGACTCTTAATCCGTTTGTCGCAGGTTCGATCCCCGCACGACCCACCATATAAAAAAGCCTTGCAGCGATGCAGGGCTTTTTTTATGGGAAAAATTAACTGCTTTTGTGAATAAATCGGTAGATTTCAGCCTGATTTTGGTACTTTTTTTACCTTTAATCTTTAATTTCATACCATTTAATAAAAAATCGCTTGCACTAACTTCTCATTGTCAGTTAAGTTTCGCTTTCGCGAAAAATCGCAATGTTGTTCAAATAAAAATAACCACAGACACACACTATGAAAAATATAATAAGTGCGCCTCAGGGGTTATTTTGCAAAACAAACAACATAAGAATTTGGGCTTAACGCCGCCGCGTGATTTCCTTGAAAACACGCGCGGCATCATCAACCAAACCATCACCCAGACCATTGTTCAGTCGGTCAATTTCTCATCCCCGCAATGCGTTACACAAACTATCACGCAGTCATTTCAAGGTGTGGATAGCCATTTAGTATCGCAAACCATCGCACAAAGCGTCTGCCCGACGACAGAACCCAAAGTTAGCCAAACTATCACGCAATCGTTTGCGGACGATTTGACAGCGGACGATACGCAAGCACTCACCGCACAAACCATTGCTCAAGAGATTGTGGCTGCGGATGTGGATGCTGGTGCGCCGACTGAAATTAGCCAAACGGTTACGCAAACTATTTCCACCATGCTCACTCAGTCGATTAAGCAATCGGTGCTGTTGGTCGCCCTGCTGGCAGCGCAAACAAGCTGTTTAGGCTTGGTGCAAGCGCAAGACTTAGCCGATTTTTCGTTGGCACAATTACTCGATACCAAGGTTTCCTCTGCCGCGAAATATGAGCAGGCAACTCGTGACGCGCCTGCCGCTGTGCAGGTGATTAGCGCAGCGGAGATTGCCAGTCATGGTTGGACGAGTTTGGCGCAAGCCCTGAATAGCTTGGTGGGCATGTATGGCGATAATGACCGAGTGTATGACTATCAAGGCGCGCGCGGCTTACTGATTGCGGGGGATTACAACACGCGGTTTTTGCTGCTAATCGACGGGCAACGCAATAACGACAATGTCTATGGGCAAGCCTTGTTAGGTTCGGAAGGCTGGCTGGATATGAGCGTGATTGAACGCGTGGAATATATTCCAGGACCTGACTCCGCGTTGTATGGCTCGAACGCCATGTTGGGTACGATTAACGTCATCACCAAGCGAGCCACGCGCACCCCGCAACGGCAAATTGGCGCACAGGTGAGTAGCGGTGGCTTAGCCGGCGTGACGGTGCTGGGTGCGCATCAGCACGGTGAGACGGGTTTGCTGTTGCAATACTCGCAAGTGCAACAAGCGGGACGCGATGTGAGCTACCAAAACCCGCAAAATTTATTAGTGCGTAAAGATGGCACGGTGGCGGCAAATGGCGTAGCGCACGGCTTAGATTTTTCCAATAATCGTCATGCCTTGGTGCGTCTCGACCATGATGAATGGTCGCTCAAGCTCATCGCTCACGAGCGCGCCATCACACCTTCGTCCGCGCCTTGGATGACAGTGTTTGACGACCCCAGTTTGCAGGTTCGCGATGGTGGACAGCAGTTGAGCTTGAGTCAGCAACGTGAGCTGAGCCCGAACAGCAATTTTTATGCGGCAATGAGCTACACAGCCTTTCACTACCGCACCCGCCTGCCTTATTTTTCGCAGCCAGTTGGTTACTACCAGGCGTATGACGACACGCAAGGTCAAGTGCTACATGGCGAGACCACTCTGCAACTGCAAGCGGGCAATCATCATTTACTAACGGGCATCGAACTCAGCCAAGATTTGCTCGCCCGCCAGCATTTATCGTTTTCGGTGAATCCTTCCCTACTCGGTACACGCGAGGTCAACATCAATCCGTTAAGCCGTCGCAGCGCAGCATTTATTCAAGACGAATGGCAGCTCCAGCCCGCCGTGGCACTCAACTTAGGCGTGCGCGGCGATGCCGCCAGCCATGAGCAACCTTCGGTGAGTCCGCGCCTAGGCTTGGTATGGCAAATCGCCCCCGCTTGGACGAGCAAAGTTTTAATCGGGCGCGCTTATCGCAGCCCGTCTGCTTATGAAAAATTATTTGGTGACGGGGTCAATGTGTTGGCGAACCCCGCGCTTAAAGCCGAAACGCTGGACACGAAAGAAGTTGTGTTCGCCTGGCGCACGAGCCGCGCACAACACTGGCAGATGTCGCTGTTTGATAACCATTTGCAACACGCTATCCAGCAAGTGGACGTGAATGGACTGGGACAATTACAGTTTCAAAACATTGCTGCGGCGCATCGTCAAGGGCTGGAATTAGTCTGGCAAATGCAGGCGAGCGACGAGGCGCATTGGTCGGCGAGCTTGGCGCAAAATCGCACACCGAATGCGACGGGCGGCACCGACAACATGCCGCGCCACGTCGCCAAAGCGGGCTACACACAAACGCTTTTTAACGCCGCCACGCTCAACAGCGAGCTGCAATTTATCTCCCCCCGCCATTATCAATGGCGCGCTACGACCCAACAGTTACCCAGCAGTACTTTGCTGAATGCCACGCTCACCTTGCCCAATCTGGGTTGGCGCGGTTTACAAGGGCAGTTGCGCATAGATAATTTATTGAATCGCGCTGCGGCACAGCCCGCCTCTGCGGAAATGTTGACGCCTAACATTCCGCACACCTTGCGCACTTTTAGCCTCAAACTTGATTATGCCTTTTAAGAAACTCTCCCTCGCCGCCCTCATGCTGTTGTTACAAGACCATAGCCACGCCGAACTGCTCGCCAATAAGAGCGCGCTACAAGCCGCCTTCACTTACAACTTCGCCAGCTATACCGAATGGCCGAGCATCACGGGCAATCGCTTTAATGTCTGTACTTGGAACGCGCCTTTAGTCGCTGCCGCTCTACAAGAACTGCCGCCACGCCGCTTAAAAAATTTGCCTGTGCAGTATCTGGCGGCGCAAAAAATTGCCGAGTTAAAGAGCTGTCAGGTGGTTTATGTCGGCGAAGACGCGCATGGCGATTTGCCTGCGATTCATAACGCCTTGGGCGAGCAAGCGATGCTGATCGTCACCGATGAGGAGAGCGACGAATTACCGCCGCACGCCAGCATTATTTTGCATGAACAGAATCACCGTTTAGCGTTTAGCATCAATCGCAGTGCCGCGCAGGCGGCGCATCTAAAAATAAGTGCCGAGCTATTAAGTTTGGCTAAAAAGATTTACTAGGGGAGTGTTATGAGTGCGCTAAAGCTGAAAAATCAGCCTCGCGGGGGGGGGTATGAGTCGCCACGCTAGTGCTATTGTGAAGCGTATGCAGTTCAATAACCTGCTCATTATTGCCAGTGTGACCTTGGTGATGACGACGCTGTTAAGTGTGCTGATGTACGTCGATGCCAAAAAAGAACAAGTCGCGCGCGCCGAAACCTTAGCGCATTTGCTGGTGCAAAATTTGCAGCCCGCGCTGCTGTTTCAAGATGACACAATGCTCCAGCAAGGCTTGTCGGTATTGAGCCAGCAACACGAAATTCTCAATGCGCAAATTTATGACGTGCAAGGTGTGCTGCGCAATGCCTATCGTCATCCTGATAGCCGTGTGCTTGCCGCGCCAAAATTTGTGCTGAATGATTATCAAAATAATTGGCTGGAATTATGGAGTCGCTTGTACACCGTGATGCCGGTGCGCAATGTGGCAGCGAATGGCGAGTTGCTGGGGCAGCTGGTGTTGACCACTGATATGGCAGAGCCGCGCGAGGAAATTTTATTTGAGATTGCCAGTATCTTTTTCATCGGGCTGTGTAGCTTTTTGGTCATGGCATATCGTTTGCAAAAACTCGCCGAACCGATGGAAGCCATGCTCACCAGTATGCGGCGCGTGATGCCTGCACATGATGAAACCATCGGTCTGCCCGTTAAACAACGTAAAGACATTGGCGACATCACGGACGTGTTCAACGCCATGGTGGTCGAAATTGAGCAGCGCGATGCCGCCTTGAGCTTAGAGCTGGCGCAACGTAAAGCCGCCGAGGCGCAACTGGAAATTACCGCTAAATACGATGTGGTCACCCGTCTGCCCAATCGTCATGCGTTTAATAGCGAAATCGAATTAGCGTACAAACGCTTCGTTGCCGCGCACAGCAATTTCGCGCTGATGTTTATCGACTTAGATAACTTCAAATATGTGAACGATAACTTTGGCCATAATGCGGGCGATTTATTACTGCTCAGCGTAGGGGAACGCATACGCCATTTACTGCGTGCCGAAGATTTTGTGGCGCGCATCGGGGGCGATGAATTCGTCGTTATCGTGCATAACTTTAGCGAGCTCGAGCAAGTCAGTCGCATTGCTGAAAAAATCATCGAGCAGTTAAGAAAACCCTTTGTGCTGGGCGAGAACGAAGCCTTTATCGGCGCATCCATCGGCATCACCACTTGCCCCAAGCATTGCGCAGTCTTTTCTGAATTAGTGCGTCAAGCCGATAGCGCGATGTACCTCGCAAAAAAGATGGGCAAAAATAATTTCCAGTATTTTCACGATGGCTTAGCTGCCGATGTGGAAGCGCGCGTCAAGATGGAAGGTGAGCTACGCCACGCCTTAGAACGCCATGAAATTGCCGCGCATTACCAACCCATTGTCAGCTTGCATAATCAGCACATCATCGGCTTTGAAGCCTTGCTGCGCTGGACGTTGGAGGATGGCACGATTATCGAGCCTGAGCAGTTTGTACCGCTCGCCGAAGAGATAGGGCTGATTGCCGACATCGGTGGCTTTGTTCTCGACCAAGCTATTGCGCAAACTAAAATTTGGCAAGCTCTGCATCCCGATATTTACACCGCCGTGAATTTTTCACCGCGTCAATTTCGCGATCGCCGACTGGCGGGCAAGCTATTAGAAACCTTGAGCAAAGCAGACTTGGCAGCGCGCCATATCGAAATGGAAATCACCGAATCGGTGCTGATGAAAAACACCGCCGACAGTATTGCGCTACTTAAAGAACTGCACGCGGCGGGGATGCACATCGCGATTGATGATTTTGGTACAGGCTATTCTTCCTTGAGCTATTTGACGCAGTTCCCCGCGCACAAATTAAAAATCGACAAGAGTTTTGTGGCGAAATTGCCGCACGATACGCAAGCCTTAGCCATTGTTACCGCCATTGTCGGACTCGCCCACGCGCTGAATTTAACCGTGGTCGCCGAAGGCATCGAAACCCAAGCGCAATTGGAATCCTTGCAAAAGTTAGGCTGTCAATTAGGGCAAGGCTTTTTGTTTAGCAAAGCGATGACCGCAGAGCTTGCCAGCGACATGCTCACGCACCGTGTTGCCTTGGTTGCTTAGTCCGCGTGTTAGCCCTTAACAAAAGGAAGCCGCTAAAAAAGTAGCTGGTTTTATTGACAAGAGCAGGTCAAATCAGGACAATGCCGCGCTTCGTGGTGATATAGCTCAGCTGGTTAGAGCACAGCATTCATAATGCTGGGGTCGGTGGTTCAAATCCACCTATCACCACCACATCTTCATAGCCTCGACTCGTCGGGGCTTTTTTCTGCATTGCTATTCGGTGACCTCCCTACCTGATGAATACTTTGCCGCCATTCCCTCAACAAAATTCGCCTGCGCACGTGTTGCGCGAGGTGTTCGGCTATACGCAATTCCGTGGCGCGCAGCAGGCGATTGTGGAACACGTCGCGAGCGGCGGCGACGCGCTGGTGTTGATGCCGACGGGCGGCGGCAAGTCTTTGTGTTATCAGCTTCCCGTCTTGTTGCGCGCGGGCGTAGGCGTGGTGGTGTCGCCGCTGATTGCGCTGATGCAAGACCAAGTTGCTGCCTTGCAACAGCTCGGTGTCAGCGCGGCATTTTTGAATTCCAGTTTGGCGGCGGAAGACGCGCGGCGCGTCACGCAACACCTCTTGCGCGGCGAGTTGCAAATGCTCTACGTCGCGCCCGAACGTTTACTCAATGAAAATTTTCTGGTGTTGTTAGGGCGGCTAGAAAGCACTACGGGCATTGCCTTATTCGCCATTGACGAAGCGCATTGCGTGTCGCAATGGGGACACGATTTCCGCCCCGATTATCGCGCCTTGTCAATCTTGCACGAACGCTTCCCTAATGTGCCACGCATCGCACTGACCGCCACTGCTGACGCGCCAACCCGCGCCGAAATTGTTGAACGCTTGGCGTTGGAAAATGCGCATCAATTCGTGTCGAGTTTTGACCGTCCCAATATCCGCTATCGCGTGGTAAATAAAAATAATGCGCGCGCGCAACTGACGCAGTTTTTAGACGCAGAGCACAGCAACGACGCGGGCGTGGTGTATTGCTTGTCGCGCAAAAAAGTCGATGAAACCGCCGCTTGGTTGCAAGAACAAGGTTGGGACGCGTTGCCCTATCACGCGGGGCTGGATGCCGCCACGCGCGCGGCAAATCAAAGCCGATTTTTGCGCGAAGAAGGCGTGGTGATGGTCGCCACGGTCGCCTTCGGCATGGGCATCGACAAGCCCAATGTGCGCTTCGTCGCGCATCTCGATTTGCCTAAAAGTATGGAATCGTATTACCAAGAAACGGGTCGCGCGGGACGCGATGGCTTGCCCGCCAACGCTTGGCTGGCTTACGGTTTAGGCGATGCGGTGAGTTTGCGCAGCATGATGGATGCGGGCGAAGCATCGGAAGAACGCAAGCGCGTGGAGCGACAAAAGTTAGACGCGCTGTTGGGCTATTGCGAATCGACCGCGTGTCGCCACCAAACCTTGCTGCGCTACTTTGGCGAAGACCACCTGGGCGGCTGTGGGGCGTGCGATAACTGCTTAAATCCGCCGCAAACCTGGGACGCGAGCGAGGCGGCGCAAATGGCATTGTCGTGCGTGTATCGCAGCGGGCAACGCTTCGGCGTGGGACATTTGAGCGATATTTTGATGGGCAAACTCACCGTGCAAGTCGAAAAATTTAATCATCAACAACTCACCACTTTCGCGATAGGCAAAGGAATGAACGCCAAGCAATGGAGCAGTGTGTTTCGCCAGCTCATCGCGAATGGCTTGCTGAGCGTGGATGTGGAAGGATACGGCGGCTTGCAACTGACCGCCTTGGCGCGCCCCGTGTTGCGCGGCGAAGAAAAAGTTTGGTTGCGTAAAGACAGCGAGGTAGGCGAACGCAAAGCGCGCGCGCGTTCGACCAAGCCGACCTTTGCAGCAGGCGCGGACGATGGTTTGTGGACGGCGTTAAAAGCCAAACGCATGGAGCTGGCGCGCGAACAAGGCGTGCCGCCCTATGTGATTTTTCACGACAGCACCTTGGTGGAAATGTTAAGTCAGCGACCGCGCAATCTGGACGAAATGGGGCGCGTCAGCGGCGTGGGACAAGCTAAATTGACGCGTTATGGCGAGGCTTTTTTGCAAGTGTTTCGCGATGAAAGCTAAGATTTTCTTAATGGTGGCTTGCCTGCTGCTCGGCAGCGCAGAAGCCGCCGAACTGGTGAATATCGTCGCGCCTGAGGCGACCGTGACGACCGCCGAGGACGAGCAAGATTTGTACGGCTTACTTGAGCCTTTGGATGCGCCGCGCAATTTTGTGGCGCGTGGTTTGGTCAGCGTGGTCAGCGACATCGACAAGTTTTTTGGCGACACGCGCAACTATCAAGAAAGCAATAACAGCGTGATGCAGCTGGATGTGCATCGCCTCGCGGGGTTTGGCGGTGAGCCGAAATTTATTTGGACGGGACGGGTAAAAGTGGATTTACCCAACACTGAAAAACGCCTGCATTTTGTGCTGGAAAGTAACCCCGATAAAAACCTTAACAGCGATAAAAATGCCAGCAGCACTGCCACACAAGCCACGCCTATCAATCAACTCAACGGCAAAGTAGCGGGGCCACAAAGCTACGCGGCAGCGTTGCGCTTTGAAAAGCCAGACGATAGACCGTGGCATTTAAGTAGCGATTTAGGCGTGCGTTTGCAAGGCTTGCAGCTCAATCCGTTTGCGCGCACGCGCGGCAGTTATGCCGTGCCGTTAGGCGATTGGCGCTTCAAGGCGAGCGAAACTTTTTTTGTGTTTAATTCGACTGGTGCTGGGGCGACCACGCAAGTTGATTTTGAACATTTTTTGAGCGCGCCCGTGTTGTTCCGTGCCACCAGTAGTGCGACTTGGTTACATCGCACGCAGAACTTTGATATGCGCCAAGATGCCACCATTTTTCATACTCTCGATGCGCGCCGCGCCTTGCTTTATCAGGCGAGCGTGACAGGTGTGAGCAACCCGCAGCGACACATTAGCGACACTGTTTTGCTGGCTACCTATCGTTATAAATTACATCGCGAATGGATATTTTTTGAGCTCAGCCCGCAGCTGCATTTTCCGCAAACACGGCAATATCGCGCCAGCCCTGCGTTGTTAATGCGTATGGAATTTTTGCTCGATAAATCGAGCTAATTGAGGAGTTCGCATGACTGATTTATTCCCGCCTATGCAACCCGCCGCGCCCTTAGCAGAACGCTTGCGCCCGACACACATTGATGCCGTGATTGGTCAATCGCATCTGCTCGGCACGGGGCGTCCGTTGCGTCTGGCGTTTCAATCGGGCAAGTTGCATTCGATGATTTTGTGGGGGCCGCCAGGCGTGGGTAAGACCACGCTGGCGCGGTTGATGGCGGCGGCATTCGATGCCGAATTTATGCCGTTGTCGGCGGTATTGTCGGGTGTCAAAGACATCCGCGAAGCCATTGCGCAAGCGCAGCAAACGCTGCAAAAAAATGGACGACATACCATTTTGTTTGTCGATGAAGTGCATCGCTTTAACAAATCGCAGCAAGATGCTTTTTTGCCGTTTGTCGAACAAGGCTTGGTGACCTTTATCGGCGCGACCACTGAAAATCCATCTTTTGAAGTGAACAACGCGCTGTTATCGCGTGCGCAAGTGTATGTGCTGCATTCGCTGTCTATGGCGGAGTTGGCGGAGTTGTTTGCGCGCGCGCAAGCGGAGGTCATGCACGACATTGCATTTGACGAGAGTGCTCAAGCGCGCGTCATAGCTTATGCCGATGGCGATGCACGACGCTTATTGAATGTGCTAGAGCAACTGCATACCGCTGCGCAAACGGCGGGTGTGAGCCACATCGACAATGCGTTTCTCGATAACACGCTGGCGCAAAATCTGCGTCGTTTCGACAAGGGCGGCGAGGCGTTCTACGATCAGATTTCCGCCTTGCACAAATCGGTGCGCGGCTCGAATCCTGACGCGGCTTTGTACTGGCTGGTGCGCATGTTGGATGGCGGTGCGGACGCGCGTTATCTGGCGCGGCGCATCGTGCGCATGGCGTGGGAAGACATTGGTTTAGCCGACCCACGCGCCCTGCAAATCAGCAACGATGCGGCGCAAACCTATGAGCGATTGGGTTCACCCGAAGGTGAGTTGGCACTCGCGCAAGCCGTGCTGTACTTGGCTGCTGCGCCTAAGTCGAATGCGGGTTATGTCGCGTATAATGCCGCCAGAGTCTTCGTCAAACAGGATGGTTCGCGCGATGTGCCGCTGCATCTGCGCAATGCGCCGACCCGGCTGATGAAGCAATTGGATTACGGCAAAGACTACCGTTATGCGCACAACGAGGCGGGCGGTTATGCGGCGGGCGAGCATTATTT
>JARCRQ010000018.1 GCA_029850585.1 Sideroxydans sp. | reverse complement strand
TTATTGATGAGTATTTTAATAAATGGAATGCGACATTTTGTCGCACCTGCTAAACGACGTGGCGATTACAATGCGCGCCATGAAAAATGCCCTGCTCTCCCCCGCCCACGGTCACACGCCGTTAAGCCGCTTGGTGCTGTTACGTCATATCGCCATCATCGCGCAACTGTTCACCTTAGCTGGCGTGTGGCACTTCCTCAATATGCAGTTGGATTGGCAGCCGATGCTGCTCACTATCGCCGCGCTGACCCTGTTTAATCTGCTCTCCAGCTTGCGTTTACACAGCGCGTATCCCGTCGCGCAGCTCGAACTCTTTGGGCAACTGTGCGTGGATGTGTTGGCGTTGAGCGTGTTGTTGTATTACGGCGGCGGCTCGACCAATCCTTTTATCTCGTTATTTTTATTGCCCTTGGTGATTGCGGCGGCGACCTTGTCCGCCCGTTATACCTGGGGCATGGCGGCACTTACACTGGCGTGTTACAGCGCGCTAATGATTTATTTTGTGCCACTGCCGCACAGTCACCACGATCACAACAGCGACAGCGCGTTTAGCACGCACGTCGTGGGCATGTGGTTAGGCTTTTTTATCAGCGCGATGGTGGTGGCCTATTTCGTCACGCAAATGGCGGCAGCGGTGCGTAAACGCGACGAGCAACTGGCGCACGCGCGTGAGGATAGTTTGCGCAACGAACGTATCGTGGCACTCGCCACACAAGCCGCTGCGGCAGCGCATGAAATGAGTACGCCGCTGTCCACCATGGCGGTGGTGATTAACGAATTGCAACATGAAATAGGCGATGCAAAAAATCTGCTGCAAAGTGAATGGCAAGAAAATTTAGCCATCCTGAATGAACAAGTGCACGGCTGTAAACGCATCCTCGATAAAATTTTAAGTAACGCGGCAAGCGTTGCTACGCCTAGCGTGCAAGCCACCGAGCCGCTGCTTGCTGCGGTGTTAGACGAGTGGCAACTGCTGCGTCCCAGCGCGAAATATCATTATCTGGCGGGCAGTGGTGATGCGCACATCAACGTCGATAACAGCTTGCGCGCCGCGCTGCTCAATTTGCTCAACAACGCCGCTGATGCCAGCCCCGACGGCATCCAAATTCGGAGCGCATCTAGCGCCACACAATTCATTTTTAGCATCGTCGATAACGGCGCGGGACTGAGCGCGGAAGCCTTACAGAATGCGGGTGCGGCGTTTTTTACCACCAAGCAAGAAGGACGCGGCTTAGGCTTATTGTTAGCCAATGCCACGGTGGAACGCCTAGGCGGAAAAGTGCGGCTGTACAACCATAGCGAGGGCGGCGCAATCACCGAATTGAGCTTGCCTCGCGTGCAGGAGTCGCCATGAACAACGTAATCAATATCACGCGCGACGAGCTGCCGTCCTTGCTGTTGGTCGATGACGATGTAACCTTTTGCAAAGTGCTGAAAAGCGCGTTAGCCAAACGCGGCTATCAAGTCAGCGTGGCGCATAGCGTGGAAGAAGCTCGGCCGCTAGCAGAAACGAATCCGCCTGAATTTGCCGTGGTTGATTTGAAAATGCAGGGCGCGAGTGGTTTGAGTTTGGTCGAGCATTTGCACGCGCTCGACCCCAATACGCGCATCGTCATGCTGACCGGTTATGCGGCGATTAGCACCGCGATTGAAGCGATTAAATTAGGCGCGACGCACTATTTAGCCAAGCCCGCCAACGCCGATGAAATCGTCGCCGCGTTTGACCATGTCGCCGATAGCAACGCCGCTATTTGCCTTAATACCGCTGCGATTTCTGAGCTGACTTGGGAGCATATTCAGCGCGCCTTGCACGAACACGATGACAACATTTCCGCCACCGCCCGCGCCCTGAATATGCACCGCCGCACGCTGCAAAGAAAACTGAATAAGCCACCGGTAGTCGGTGGTCGCTAATGGCTGGAAAAACCTTAGTCTGTATTTACAACTCGCTACTAAATCTCCCGCATCAAGCGATTGATTTTGGTGAGTGATTGAATGATGTGTTGCATCGCCAAGCTGTATTCGTTTTTGTAAATTTCGATGGCGCCATGTTGATCGCCATCATTAATTTTTTCGACAATCGCCGCCCCAAAATCGTGGAACAGTGTGTGCGCAAATTGCAGCTCTCGATACGCCGTCGTGTCGCGAAAATCTTGTAGCGCATGACCATGTATCCACGCACCCAACTGACACACCCCGTCTTGACCTATCGCACTAGCCTCTAGGGCTTCCTTAGTGCGACCATGCACATGATGACCCAGCTGCAACTTCCACAACACATGTTGCTCGGCAGCCGCAATCAAATTAAGCGGCTCACGCGGAGCCGCTTTGGTTGGGCTATAAAAACGAAAATAACTTTTCTTCACATCGTGTCCTGTTGAGATAAGTTGCATAAATCACTCCTTAAAAAATTCTGTGCGGATTCTCTAGGACGAGCGTGTGTATAACAATATGTATGACGACCTAGCTCGCTCAGTGCAAGACTAGGCAGTTCGACCTACCAAGGACGTGGGAAATGCGATGCACTAGCTTTTCCACTGCGGTGCGCTGCACCGCTCCACCCAGCCAGGCAGTGCCGTCGCACTCACCACCCCCTCACTTCCTCTATAATCGCGCCTCTTTTTTCGCCGTCACCGTTATGAAACTCCTCGCCCTGCTCAGCCTGTTGTTCTCCAGTATCGGTTTTGCCGCACCGCTGCCCGCCGCACCGAGCCTGACCGCCAAGGCTTATTTGCTCTACGACTACAGCACGGGGCAAGTGTTGCTGGAACAAAATGCCGATACGCGCATGGAGCCCGCCTCACTCACCAAGTTGATGACCGCGTATCTGGCTTTTGATGCGCTGGAACACGACACGCTGAAATTAAATGACCAACTAATCGTGCCGCAAAACGCGCTGCGCAATAACAATGGCGAGTCGCGCATGTTGCTCAAAGTCGGACAGTCGGTCAGTGTGGCGGACTTGTTGCGCGGACTGATTGTGCAATCGGGAAATGACGCGGCGATTACTTTGGCGGTAAACATCGCGGGCAGCGAAGCAGGCTTTGTCGAGCAGATGAATAAACAGGCGGCGCGTTTAGGCTTAGCCAACACGCACTTCAGCAATCCAGTCGGCTTGTCCGATGCGCAGCACTACAGCAGCGCGCACGATTTAGCCTTAATCGCCGCCGCTATCGTGCGCGACTATGCGCAGTTTTATGAGCTGTTTGCCTTGCGTGAATTTACCTTTAACAACGTCACGCAAGCCAATCGTAATCGCCTGTTGTGGCTAGACCCGAATGCCGATGGCATGAAAACAGGACACACCGAAACCGCTGGATTTTGCTTGGTGGGTTCAGCAAAACGCGACACGCATCGCTTGATTTCAGTGCTGTTGGGCGCGCCTAGCGATGCCTTGCGCAGCAGCGAAAGTCAGCAACTCATCAACTACGGCTTTCAAAATTTTGATGCGGTGTCGCTCTATAAAAAAGAGCAAGTCGTTACCGAGCTGCGCATCTGGAAAGGTACACAAAGCCATGTCGAAGTAGGTTTTAAGCAAGCCATTTCGTTAAGTGTGCCAAAAGGTCAACTCGGCAAACTCAAAGCCACGCTAGAAACTCGCCAGCCCTTGCTCGCCCCCATCGACAGCAGCGTCGCCATTGGCGTAATGAAATTTACCTTGAATGGCAAAGCCTATGCCGAGTTTGCTATTTATCCGCTAGAAAACGTCTCCGCCGCCAATGTATTCGCGCGTGGCTGGGACAGTATTCGCTTGTTAATTATTAAATACTGGCCGAAAAATTCAGCATGACGGTGTATCTCAACGGACAATTTTTAGCCGTCGAACACGCGCAGGTATCAATACTGGATCGCGGCTTTATATTTGGCGACGGCGTGTACGAAGTCATCCCCGTTTATTCGCGCCGCGCGTTTCGCCTCACTGAACATTTGCAACGCTTGCAACACAGTTGCGACGGTATCTTATTGCCCAATCCGCATACGGAAAATGAATGGACGGCGATACTGAATGCGCTGATCGCGCGCCATAGCGACGACGACCAATATCTGTATTTGCACGTCACGCGCGGTGCTGCTCCGCGCGACCATGCCTTCCCTGTGCCAGCTGTCGCGCCTACTGTATTAGTGATGAGCAAGCCGCTCACGCCACCTACGCAAGCCTTATTGAATCAGGGCGTAGCCTGCATTACGGCAGTCGATAATCGTTGGTTGCGTTGCGATATTAAAGCGATTTCGCTGTTGCCCAACGTGCTGCTGCGCCAACAAGCGATTGCGGCGGGCTGCGTGGAAAGTATCTTGATACGCGACGATAAATTTATGACCGAAGGGGCTGCGAGCAACATTTTTGTGGTTAAAAATAATATCCTTATCGCACCGCCTAAAGACAATCTTATGCTACCTGGCATCACCTACGATGTCCTGTTAGAAATCGCCGCAGCACACGGCATTGAGCAGCAAATACGCCGCGTCGCCAAAGCCGAAGTATTCACCGCCGACGAGCTGTTGATGACTTCGAGCACGCGCGAAGTGTTAGCCATTACTCAGCTCGATGGCAAGCCTGTCGCCAACGGCAAACCAGGGGCGATGTTTGCTCAACTGCACGCTCTTTATCAAACTTTCAAACGCGACATCATGCGTAATCCATCACCACTATGACGAAAAAACTTTCACCCAATTTAGCCAAGCTGGCACAGCTCACCGAACAACAATTAAGCGACGCGTTGCTCGATTACCCCTGCGAATTTCCGCTGAAAATTTTCGGTCACCAACACGCAGGTTTCGCACAAGCGGTGTTGGATGTGGTCACCAAACACGATCCCAATTTTTCACCCGCCACCATGGAAATGCGCGCCAGTAAAACCGCCAAATACATCAGCCTGACCTGCACCATCACCGCCACCTCGCGCGTGCAACTCGACGCGGTGTATCAAGAGCTGTGCGACCACCCGATGGTCAAGATGGTTCTTTAATGCCCGTTAGCCAGAACAGCGTTGCCAGCAATCCTTCGGAGACAACTGTTCCGCACCTCGCCACGCCTATCGTGCACTCGCTAGGCTTAGTCGACTACCAAGCTACTTGGGACGCGATGAAGGCTTTTACAGCGGCGCGCACGGCAGAGACGCGCGACGAGATTTGGCTGCTGCAACATCCACCCACTTACACGCAAGGCTTGGCGGGCTTGCCCGAACATCTGCTCAATCCAACGCGCATTCCCGTAGTGAAAATTGATCGAGGCGGACAAATTACCTATCACGGTCCTGGTCAAATCGTTGCCTACTGTTTGCTCGATATGCGCCGCTGCAAAATCGGCGTGCGTGAGCTGGTCAACGTAATGGAAAACGCCGTCATCGCCCTACTCGCCGACTATGACATTCAAGCGGTGAATCGCGTCGATGCCCCTGGCGTATATGTGAACGGCGCAAAAATTGCCGCACTCGGACTGAAAATTAAAACGGGCTACTGCTACCACGGTCTATCGTTCAACGTCGATATGGACTTAACCCCGTTCAACAACATCAACCCCTGCGGTTATCAAGACTTAAAAGTCACCCAAGCCTGTGCCCTCGGCATCACCGCCAGCATCAACGAACTGCAAGCGCAGTTAGCGCAAAACTTGATACACGGTTTGCAACAACATTACGCGACGCAGACAGTCCGCGCGTGAGGCGGTAAACTATCGCCACCCAAGGTTGCCGCGAATATGCGGCAACCTTGTTTTTAACCCGCTGATTTAAGGAGTAATCATGTCCAACTCATCACGCCTTCCTGCCCTCACTCACACCACTGTAGCGGGAGCTTCAGCATGGTTCGCCGCCCTACGCGATGCTGACTTTCTGTTTCATCCAGAAGACGACCCTGCCGATATTATTTGCCTCACTACTGGCGCAGCTTTGTTTGCAAAATCAGAAGTCGCCGAGTTGCGCATGAGCCTCGCCAAGCTAGATGCCGCCATCGGGCAAGCAAACATTATTGATGCAGCTTGCCCTGTTTTTATGGGTGCTTTGGGATTGCCCTGCGATGCTTGAAGAGACGCGCCAGCCTGCCAAGCTCACCAAAATGAAACGCGCAATACCTCCATCGAAGCAGCCCGTAGAAGCTTTTGTGTACAGCGACGAGCCTGCGAATGAGGATGCCTCGTTAGCATTCAAAGTTGCGCAAGAAGCCTTACAGTACAAGCTCTTCAACCAAACACCTTGCCCTTTTCCAGAGCCGCGCCAACCTAAATTTTCTTTCATAGATTTATTTGCGGGCATCGGCGGTTTTCGCATGGCACTGCAATCGTTAGGCGGAAAGTGTGTGTTTAGCAGCGAGTGGGATGCGCAAGCGCGCGTCACTTACAAAGCCAATTTTGGCGATGCACCGTTCGGCGACATCAGCCAAGAAGCGACTAAAAAACATATCCCCGATGGTTTCGATGTGCTGTGCGCAGGCTTTCCCTGTCAGGCTTTTTCGATTGCGGGTAAGCGCGGCGGCTTTGAAGATACGCGCGGCACAATGTTCTTTGAGGTGGCAGAAATTTTGCGTCGCAAGCAGCCTAAAGCGTTTTTTTTAGAGAATGTAAAAGGCTTAATCAGTCACGGCAAAGGCACAACTTTAGCGACCATTTTGAATGTGCTGCGCAACGAGTTGAATTATTTTGTACCTGAACCGCAAGTGCTGAATGCGCGCAATTACGGCGTGGCGCAAAACCGCGAGCGCATCTTGATTGTAGGATTTAGACAAGATTTAGGCGTAACGCATTTTGATTACCCCAAGCCTATCGCACAAAAATTCGCCTTCCGTGATGTCAAAGAAAATCGCGTGGTATCGGCAAAATACTATTTGTCCACGCGCTATTTACAGACGCTTATCAATCACAAGCAACGCCACGCAAGCAAAGGCAATGGCTTTGGCTACGAAATTATTTCCGATGATGCGGTAACTAATTCAATTGTGTGCGGGGGCATGGGGCGTGAACGCAATTTGGTAATTGACCATCGTCTGACCGACTTCACGCCTGTCACGCACATCAAAGGTGAAGTGAATCGCGAAGGAATCCGCAAAATGACCCCGCGCGAATGGGCTCGACTGCAAGGCTATCCTGATAATTTCTTAATCCCTGTTGCCGATGCTTCTGCTTATAAACAATTTGGCAACTCCGTTGCGGTGCCGATGATGCAAGCCACTGCACAAAAAATTATTGAGAAATTATTGGAGAGCCAAAATGCTCAAGGGAAATAAAGGCGAGTGGAGCGAAATTTATACGCTGCTCAAAATTATTGCGGACGGCAAACTGTATGGCGGCGACGAAAATCTTCAGCGCATAGATGCTTTGATTTCACCGATACTCAAAGTCATCCGTAGCGAAAGCGACGACACGTTTGAATATGAAACCCAGCAAGATTTGGTGATTGTGTCGGGCAATGGCGAGCAAGTACGCATTCCACTCAGCGCGTTTCAACACAACGCCGCGCTGCTGTTACAACACATTAAAGCGGCTAAGGAAGCGAGCTTTGAACTACCCGACATAGACGCATTTGCGCGCTCATTTAATTGCACCTCGCTCAAAGCAAAATCGACCAGCAAGAGCGATATTCGCATCATCATTCACGATGAACGCACCTGCATGTCACCAGAATTAGGCTTTAGCATTAAGTCGCAATTAGGCAGCGCATCCACTTTGCTCAATGCGGGTAAAACCACTAATTTTATTTTTAAGATTACAGGTAAAAAACTGAGCGATGAACAAGTCGCCAGCATTAACGCGATTGATACGCGCAGCAAAATCAAAGACCGTTTGGCGCAGATTCAGGCGCACGATTGCCAACTAAAATTTTACAAAACCGAGAACGCGACCTTTGCCAATAATTTAACGCTGATAGATAGCACTTTGCCCACACTACTCGCGGAAATTTTGCGGGTGTTTTATAGCTCGTCGCATTCCAATTTAATAGATTTGCTCGATGACATTACCCAGCGTAATCCGCTCAATTTTGACCTGTCTGAGCAACATCCTTTTTACAGTTACAAACTCAAACGCTTTTTAACCGACATCGCGCTGGGCATGATGCCCGCGACAATGTGGACGGGCGAGCTGGAGGCAACAGGCGGTTATTTAGTGGTAAAAGAAGACGGCGATATTTTGGCGTATCACATTTATAACCGTAATGCTTTCGAGAACTATTTGCTCAATAACACCAAGCTCGATACCGCGAGTAGCACTAGGCATGAGTTTGGCAAAATCTACAGCGAAGCGGGCGAGCAATTTTTCAAACTCAATCTGCAAATTCGCTTTAAGCACTAAATCGACAACTTCAAATACGCGGGAGAAATGTCATGCCTAAGCTCTACGAGTATTTCGGTTGAATTGTAATGTTCTATGCTAATGAGCATGAACCCGTGCATGTTCACGGCAAATATCAAGGGCGCGAATTGCGCGCTGAAATTATTGTGGTGAATGGGGCAATAACAGAAATTCGTTATTCAACCGTTGCGGGGCGCGCCCCGCTCGAACACACCGAACGCAGAAACTTTGAAGAATTAGTAGTGGCTAGAGCGGCCGACATCATCGCAAAATGGATAGATTTTTTCGTCTTACATAAACCTGTAAAATCGGAACTCATCACGAGGAAGCTGAAATGAACCCCATCAATATCACCCGCGCAGAGCAACTTAGCGATTACGCGCTGCGCCTGTCGTTTGAGGATGGAGTGGTGCAAACGGTGGACTTCAAACCATTCTTATCGCTGTCGCGCCACCCCGATATTCGCGCCTTTCTCGACCCTGCGCGTTTCGCCGCATATCGCATCGAATATGGCGAATTGGTATGGGGAGATTATGATTTATGCTTCCCGATTGCCGATTTGTATCACAACCATTTATTGCCCAATGCCGCGCTGCAAAAAGCGGCTTAATCAGAATTTTTACTAGCCTGTTTCACCCTTGAAAGTCTGAATGAATCCTCCTGACAAACAAACTGGCGCGGCTAAAACGGCGCGCAATCCCATCAAAATTATTCCCTTGCAAGAACGCTTGCGTAAGCCTGAATGGATACGCGTCAAAGCTGCCAGCGGCGCGGGTTATGAGAACGTCAAATCGCTACTGCGCGAACATCAGCTGCATACCGTATGCGAAGAAGCGTCTTGCCCAAACATCGGCGAATGTTTTAGCAAAGGCACGGCGACCTTTATGATTTTGGGCGATGTGTGTACGCGCCGTTGTCCGTTTTGCGATGTGGCACACGGCAAACCGCTGCCGCCCGATACAGACGAACCCGCCAATCTGGCGCGCTCCATCGGTTTGCTGAATCTCAAATATGTGGTCATCACCAGCGTTGATCGCGACGATTTACGCGACGGCGGCGCGCAGCATTTCAGCGATTGTTTAAGTGCGATACGCGCAAGCTCGCCTGCCACGCGCTTAGAAGTGCTGGTGCCTGATTTTCGCGGTCGCTTAGATGAGGCATTGAATGCGATGGCGGCGAGTTTGCCCGATGTGCTCAATCACAATCTCGAAACCGTGCCGCGTTTATACAAGCTGGCGCGCCCTGGCGCGGACTATGCGCATTCGCTCAAACTGCTGAAAGATTTCAAAGCGCGCTTTCCAGGCATCCCAACAAAATCAGGCGTGATGCTGGGCTTGGGCGAAACGGACGAAGAGGTGTTGCAAGTGATGCGCGACTTGCGCGCGCACGACGTGAACATGCTCACCATCGGGCAATACTTACAACCGTCCGACGGACATTTGCCCGTGCTGCGTTATGTGCCGCTCGAAACTTTCACCATGTTTGAACGTGAAGCCAAGGCGATGGGCTTTGATCATGCCGCCTGTGGGCCGATGGTGCGTTCCAGTTATTTTGCCGATGAACAGGCACATTTGGCGGGAGTAAAAATGTAATTGGGGAGTAGGACGGCACTAACGTGCCTTATTGGGAAGTGAAACCCCCAGCGCGCTCCGACTGACCACTTAGGCACGCAGAGCCGCCCCACTTCCCACTTTTTTCCAAATAAACGCAAAATGCTTTTGACGCACTGAATTATTTATGTATAATCCGCGCCTTCGCAAAAACCGCACTCAGAGGTTGTTAATATGTACGCAGTCATTAAAACTGGTGGTAAGCAATACCGCGTTATCACTGGTGAAACACTTAAAGTAGAAATTCTCGCTGGCGACGTTGGCTCAGCTATCGTTCTGGACAAAGTCCTGATGGTATCTAACGGCGACAAGCTGTCAGTAGGCAAGCCTTTGTTGGCGGGTGCTACTGTTAAAGCGACCATCGTGTCGCACGGTCGTGGCGATAAAGTGACCATTTTCAAAATGCGTCGTCGTAAGCACTACCAAAAGAATCAAGGTCATCGTCAAAACTATACTGAAATCCGCATTGACGGCATTTCTGCTTAATTAGCTAAGGAGCAAAAAAATGGCATCGAAAAAAGGCGGAGGTAGTACCAGTAACGGTCGTGACTCGCACTCGAAACGATTGGGTGTTAAGCGTTACGGCGGCGAATTGATTAACGCGGGTAGCATCATTATTCGCCAACGTGGCACGGAATTTCACCGTGGCGAAAACGTCGGCATGGGTAAAGATCACACGCTGTTTGCCAAAATTACTGGCAAAGTTGTGTTCGCTATCAAAGGCGCGCAAAAGCGTAGAACAGTTTCCATCGTCGCTGCTTAAGCCGCTTCTTTCGGAACAAAACAGCTCTATCTAAGCGATAGAGCTGTTTTTATTTGTGGTGTACAAAAATGAAGTTTATTGACGAATCAAAAATCGAACTTTTCGCAGGGCATGGCGGTAACGGCATTGCAAGTTTTCGTCGTGAAAAATATATCGACAAGGGCGGCCCTGATGGTGGCGATGGCGGTCGCGGCGGCAGTATTTGGGCGATGGCGGATTGCAACATCAACACCTTGGTGGATTTCCGTTTTCAAAAAACCTATCGCGCGCGCAATGGCGAATCAGGTCGCGGCTCGGATTGCTATGGCAAGGGCGCGGACGATGTGGTGTTGCACATGCCTGTCGGTACCGTCATTACCGATTTGAATAGCGGCGAACTGGTGGCAGATTTAATGAAGGATGGCGAGCGCACTTTGCTTGCGCAAGGCGGCATCGGCGGCTTAGGCAACATCCATTTCAAATCGAGTACCAACCGCGCGCCGCGTCAATGCACCGCAGGTACAGATGGCGAAACCCGCGAGCTGCAACTGGAACTTAAAGTGCTCGCCGACGTAGGTCTGTTGGGAATGCCAAACGCGGGTAAATCGACGTTCATCCGCTCGGTGTCGGCGGCTAAACCCAAGGTTGCCGATTATCCCTTCACCACCTTGCATCCCAATCTGGGCGTGGTGCGCGTGTCCCATGAAAAAAGTTTTGTCATCGCCGATATTCCAGGTTTGATTGAAGGTGCGGCAGAAGGCGCGGGCTTAGGTCATCAATTTTTGCGCCACTTAGCGCGCACCCGCGTGTTGCTGCACTTGGTCGATTTAGCTCCGCTGTATGAAGGCACTGACCCCGTTAAAGAAGCGCGTGCGATTTTGAACGAGCTGAAAAAATATGACGAAAGCCTCTACAACAAGCCGCGTTGGTTGCTGCTAAACAAATTGGACTTACTGGAAAATCCCGATGAAAAAGTTGCCGCATTCCTCAAAGAGTTCGACGACTACGATCGCTATTTCACCATCTCCGCGATTAACGGCGACGGCTGCAAAGAACTCACCTACGCCATCATGGAACATCTGTTAGTGATGCGCGAGCAAGAAGCTGAAGCCGCCGCTGTTGCCGCGCAACAAGACGATGTGAGTACGCTGTAAAAATTCACTCGGATAGGACTATGCAAACCTCTCTTACTGCTTGTAAACGCATCGTAGTTAAAGTCGGCAGCAGCTTGGTCACCAACCAAGGTGCAGGGCTGGACTTGACCGCGTTGGGCAACTGGGCGCGACAAATTGCAGCGTTGAGTGCCAGCGGACACGAAGTGGTTTTGGTCTCGTCAGGCGCGATTGCAGAAGGAATGCAACGCTTAGGCTGGACGACGCGCCCGACCCTGATACACGAGTTGCAAGCCGCTGCGGCAGTGGGACAAATGGGCTTGGTGCAAGCCTATGAAAGCTGCTTCCGTCAGCATCAACGCCACGCCGCGCAAGTGCTACTCACCCATGCCGATTTGGTTGATCGGGAGCGTTATCTGAATGCGCGTGCCACGCTGACCACCTTGCTAAGTTTGGGCGTGATTCCCATCATCAACGAAAACGACACCGTGGTGACCGACGAAATTAAATTCGGCGACAACGACACGCTGGGCGCGCTGGTGACCAATTTAATTGATGCTGACGCACTGGTTATTTTGACCGACCAACCAGGGCTTTACACCGCCGACCCGCGCAAAGACCCGACCGCGACCTTAGTGACACACGCGCAAGCGGGTGACACTCACTTAGAAGCCATGGCAGGTGGTGCGGGCAGTGCTATCGGACGCGGCGGCATGTTGACCAAAATCCTCGCGGCAAAACGTGCCGCGCGTAGCGGCGCGCATACCGTGATTGCGTCAGGACACGAGCGCGATGTGCTGCTGCGTTTATTGCAAGGTGAGTCCATCGGCACGTTGTTAGTCGCCCCAACGCTGACCTTAGCGGCACGTAAACAATGGCTGGCGGATCACTTGCAAGTCACGGGCAGCGTGGTGTTAGACGCAGGTGCGCTCGCCGCGTTACGCGCAGGAAAAAGTTTATTGCCGATTGGTATCACGACGGTGAGCGGCGAATTTCAACGCGGCGCAGTGATTGCCTGTTTGGATGAACAAGGTCACGACATCGCGCGCGGCTTAAGTAATTACAGCGACAGCGAAGCACGCCGCATCGCCCGTCACAGCAGTAGCGACATCAGTGATTTATTAGGCTACGGCGGCGATGCTGAATTGATCCATCGAGACAACTTAGTGTTGTTATGAAATAACAACACTAAGTTGCGGTGTAGGCTCTTGTACCCGAAGGGTGCACTTGCGTAGCAAGTTGTGGCTACGGCATAACTTGCTACGCACACAAACGTAAAGGAAAAAAACCATGAAACGTATTGATGATGAATTTGCTTTCCAAGCGCGTGAATTAGACGAACAAATCACGGGCATTTTGGGCGACCCACCGAATCGCAAAAACTATCAGGCGATGGTTACCGCTTTGCTTGCCGAATACTCGAAAAAAACCATCGTAGAGGATGTCAATCTGCTTAGTTTTGCCTTGGTTGATCAGCTCAATTTTTTGCAACCAGACAAGCTGGTCGCGGCGGCAAAAAAATATGATGCCCCTCATCCAGACACCGTTGCCGCCTTCGTCACTTGCACCGATGCGGCGTATCAAACGCTGTTAAATAATTTGTTTAGCACGCATCCCGCGCTGACGCGCAAAGCCGTACTGGTGGCGTTCTTGCATAAAAATCCGAATGCTTGGTTGGCGCAAGAACGTGAACCCGATGCGGAAGACGATGAGGGTGAAGACGATGATGTGGAAGATAGCGATGGCCCGTCTGCCGACGTGATTGATATGTTTGACGAGATGCCGGATCCGCATGAGCACTAATTTTCCCGCGCTGCGCAAAGCCTTTAGCGAGCTGGTGGTCGCGGGTTCGACCGAGCGCGCTGAAGAGGCATTTTCTGAAGCCATTGAAATTCATGGCGACCTTGCCATCGTCGAAGTCTTAGCCGACTTAGAGCCGCAAATTACCTCGCTACATTTAGGCGCGTTCGATGGCGGCAAACTGTCGCTGGCGACCTTGCTCGTGCCGCCTAAAGCATGGGCGGATAGCTTGGCTTTTTTCGCCGCGAAATGGCGTGAAGACGACATCGACCACGAGCCAGAAGTGTTGGCGGAAGCCTTGTTCGCGCACATTCACGGCGTAGTGTTTGCCACGGATGATGTGGCGCGCCGCCGCGCGCTGCTCAAGGCTTGCGCCAAAACCGACCACGGCATTATTGCTTTGATGATTTTGTTTTCAATGGCGCCGCACGACATTTTGGAAACGGCTGACCACATCGACACCATGCAAAGCTATGTCATGGCGGGCAGCGAGAATGAACACGATGTCGTACCCCTCGCAATCGAGCTATATCACGCCACGCCAGACGGTTGGGAGCAAGTGTTGTACGGGCTGTTCCCCAACTATTTGCATGACCCAGATGGGGTGCGTGAACAAGCCGCGATTGAGGAAGAAGACGCACCCGATGCGCATCGCAGCACGCAAGAATTGCTCTATCAGCTGCGCAAAATGGTGCCGAGTTTCAGCTCCACTCAACGCGTCAAAGCCAAGAAACACGCCAACCTCGGCGCAGACATCTTTTCTTAAGGGCGATAAAAATGACCACCCAACTCGCCAGCCAAATCCAGCAACTGCCCTACTTAGTGCGCGCCATTCATGCCATGAGTGTGCAGGCGAATGTCGCGGAAGAAGCCACCGAGCTTGCCTTAGATTTAGCCGTGATTACCGCGCGCGTGGCGGCGAAGTTCACCAACAATCGCACTGCTGAAGGCATCTTAGAAGCGATGCGTTTAACCATGGGCTGCATCTCCTTGAGTTTGGCATATGCACACTTACAAGACGATGACGAAGCTGCCGCAAAATTTTTAATCGCACATGGCGCAGAGCGCGTGTTCCAGCAAGGCTTCCGCCTGATTAAAGAATTAGCCGAACTGCCCGAAGTGGCGATGCTCACCGCCTACGATAAAGACCCGCACGAACAAATGCGGCAACTGCGCGCCACTTTTTTCAAATTTTGCGCCAGCGAAGCCAATAGCCATTGGTCGGGCGCGAAACTTTATCAGCGTGAATTTGAACAACGCAGCGACATCGCACGGCAAATAAATTGCGCGCAATGGCTGCGCAAACAACACTACTTAGGCGCGGTAAAAAATGCTGATTTGGATGCCGATGGCGTGATTGCGATTGCGCTGATTTTTGCGATTGCGAATAACGGCAAAGTCGTGGCAGAAGCCGGACAACATGACTTAGAAGCCTTGCTCGGACGCGTGCGCAAACAGCCACTAGAAATTGAAACAGGCTGGGCAAACTTTTTAGCCGCTGCCCCTAGCGAGTATCAACATCTGCTCTACACGCGCATCACGCAATTGCGCAGCAGCCACATCATCAAACTCATCAGCGCGCTGGCTTATAAAGCCAAAGTGAGCAAAACCGATGTCGCCGAATTGTTGCAAGAACTGCAAAATCACGGCGGTAACGAAGTGCTGGTGGATTACGACTGAGAGTGAGTTAAGACGATATGTAGGAGGTCGATTTATCGGGAGATCGCTGCACCAAAAAACATCGCCCGATAAATCGGCCTCCTACAAGTCCTCTCTCCCTAGACTTTCACACCATTAAACGCGAACACTGAACGCCACAATTCATAGGCTTCGGCTTCCGCATCCAACACGATACGGTCGTTGAATTTTTGATCGTAATCGGCACGCAGTTGCCCATCCGACAATACTTCATAGGCTTTTTGTATGGCATTAAAACGTGCTTGCGCACCCTCGTCGCTATTGCGGTCTGGATGAAAGCGCATCGCCATGGCGCGATAGCGTTTTTTAATTTCGTCGGGTGTGGCGTTGGGCGCGATGCCTAAAATGTTGTATAAATTTTCCATGCGGATTCCTAATCAATTTTTCCTGCGTAAGGCGAGATAAAGCTCAAGGTTCGATCGCCAGTGCGACTGTCACTTTGCTTTAATGCCTGCAATAATTTTCCCATGCTGATGGGCTTGTGTAACACGCCCCACGGGGTTTGCGCGGCGGCCTGAATAAACTCCGCTTTGGTGTCGCCCGTCATCATCACCGCACAAATCGAGCTGTCAGAACTTAAACTCAGCTGCTGTAAAAATTGCAGCCCCGTTAAGCTCCCCGCCAGCATTTGATCGACGATGTAATACTGATTCGGCAACACCTCCGCTAAAGCGGCTTCAGCACTGCTAAAACAGCGCGCCGAGCCGCCTTGCCCAACCAAGCATTGTTGTAGTGCTTGAGCAATCAAAGCGTCGTCTTCGACAATGCAGAACTGCTTGTCACGCGCCCAGGTTTCATCCGACCAGCGCTGTAGCACCGCGCTCACCGCTGGGCGCACCGAGGCGCGCCGCTCCGAGATATTGGGGATACTCAAACTTAGCACCGTACCGCGTCCTAACACCGAGCGCAGACTGAGCTGCGTATTCAATAAGCGCGCGGCCCGTTTGGCAATCGCCAGCCCTAAGCCCAAGCCACTATTGCGATCGCGATGGGCATTGTCCACCTGATAAAACTCGTCAAACACCTGCCCGACCTCGCTGGGCGCAATCCCTACTCCCGTATCCCAAACCTGAAACAACACCGTCTCGCCGCGTAGCCGCGCACTCACCAAAATGCCGCCACCCGAAGTAAATTTCAGCGCGTTACCGACTAAATTTTGCAGCACTTGTTTGAGCAAACTTAAATCGGTCTGCAACAGTATTTTTTGTCGCAACGGGAAAGACAGCTTAAACGCCAGTTGTTTTTTATTTGCCTGTGCCGCAAAGGTTTGCTCTAGCCACAAAAACACTTCAGTTAATTTAACGCAGCTTAACTGCGGTTGAATAATGCCCGCCTCTAACTTGGAAATATTGAGCAAGGCATCTAACAGCCCGCTAAAATTTGCCATTGCGCGATCGAGGTTATGAATAAGCTGGGTTTGTTGGGCATCTAATTGCGTCAATTTCAGCGCGTCGATAAATAAATTTGCCGCCGCCAAAGGTTGACGTAAATCATGTCCTGCGGCAGCCAAAAAACGCGAACGCTCGGCATCTTTTTGCAACAACTCCAGACGCGTGCGATTCAGCTCAGAAATATCACGCCCCACGCCCAATACTGAAATGACCTCGCCTTGCTCATTGATTTCTGGGGTAAGACGCATGTGCCCACAACAGGGCTGACCTTGCTCGTTGTTCCAATGCAGCTCAAAAGTGACTTCTTGTTTGGTCACAAAAATCTGTTTGATTTTTTGCTCATAGCGCAGCGATTGTTCGCCACCAGAATATTCGCTAGGACGCGTGCCGAGCATTTTTGCCGGGCTGCCATACGCTAAATGCTGCGGCGCAGAGTTGATATAAATACGCCTGCATTCACTATCGTAACGCGCAATCGCATCAGACGATTGCTCAACCAAAGCCAGCAACTCTTGCTCGCGCCAAGCTCGCACCACGGTCTGCACTAAATTATTTTTATCCAACATCACTTCTCCCCCTCAGTCGCAGCCGTGCCTAGCGGCATGACGCGCAAATTGGCATGTTGTGCCGCCGCGTGCAGCGCGCGCGCGATTAACGGCTGCGTGCTTGCATCGGTGACACTCGCAGGAATGTCGTGCAACACGGCTGCGGCAAATTCGCGCATCGCTTGTGCATGGTCATTTTGTAACGCGGCATTCGGCATAATCGCTTGGAAGTACGCGACACCGCCGCGTAATGTCACGGCGAGCAAGTAACTTTTTTCACCGGTGGGACACAGTTTTTCATCTTGCACCGCAAACATTTGAATCTCGCTGTCTAGCCGCGTGACAACACCTAACGCCAGCACAATTTGCTCGATAAAAGTTTGCGCACGATTGAGTTGTGGGGCGAGCGTGATGTGATATTTGCCAGCACGAGCAATGATGACGGGACGATCTAAAATCACGGGGCGAGCCGAACGTATGGTCAACACCACCAAGGTAACAATCATGCCGATTAAAAATAATTCCGCCATGCGATTTATCCAAAATTTAAGGGGCTTGCGCCCCTTGTTTGATTAGCCACGCACCGCCACTGGATTGCGCGCTTCCATCCATTTTTTAATCCGATTGGCATCGCCGATGCGCGTACGTTTGCCCCACGAATTTAGTAACACAATAATCACGGGACGCTGATTGATTTTCGCTTCCATCACCAAGCATCGGCCTGCTTCATTGATAAAACCCGTCTTGCTCACCCCGATATTCCACGAGGCATTTTTCACCAAAGGATTGGTATTAGAGAAGCGCAACTCACGCCCATTCCAACCGTCCACCGAAGCCGATGCGGTGGTGGTGTATTGATGTATCAGGGGATAGTGCTGTGCGGCAGCAACCATCTTCGCGAGGTCTTGCGCGGTTGAGACGTTGTCGCTATTCAAACCTGTTGCATCAAAAAACTTGGTACTGGTCATACCAAGCTGATGTGCCTTGGCATTCATCGCCGCAATCGCTGCCACCATGCCGCCTGGATAGGCTCGCGCTAAAGCCGAAGCCGCACGATTTTCCGATGCCATCAATGCCATTTGCAGCATCTCGGCGCGGGTAAACGTCATGCCGATGCGCAAGCGCGAACGCGTGCCTTTGAGGGTATCCAAATCTTCGACATCAACGCTTAATTCTGCGTCCATATCAGGCTTGGCATCTAACACCACCATCGCAGTCATCAGCTTGGTAATCGACGCAATAGGGGCTTGCATATCGGCGTGTTTGTTGTAAATCACTTGTCCCGTTTGCTCATCCACAATCAGCGCGATGTTGGATTGCAAATTCGGCTGCGCACGGTGTGCCTCGCCATTGCTCACCGCCTTGTGCGCCTTATGCTGATGGGTCGCAGCGTGTGCCGCATGGCTCACCAAAGTGTGTCCTAACAACACCATCCAGAGTATTTTTTTCATTTTTTTCTCCTGCCAGTTATGGCGGGCAGCATACCGCAAAGATAATATAAATCAATCAGTAAGCTGTTCTTTTTGAGCTTGTTTCTGAAGATTCCACAGTTGCGCATACGCGCCGTTTTGCGCTAACAATTCGTGATGCGTGCCACGTTCCACGATGCGCCCTTGATTCATTACCAAAATTTGATTGGCATCGACCACGGTCGATAAACGATGCGCAATGATAAGCGTGGTGCGGTTTTGCGCGATGCTAGCAAGCTCGGCTTGTATGGCTTTTTCGGAATGCGAATCGAGTGCCGAGGTGGCTTCATCGAAAATTAAAATCGCGGGATTTTTCAAAATCGCACGCGCAATCGCCACCCGTTGTTTCTCGCCGCCCGACAATTTCAAGCCGCGTTCGCCCACCATAGATTCGTAGCCCTGCGGCAACGACGCAACAAAATGATGGATGTGCGCCGCTTGTGCCGCCGCAATCACTTCCTCACGCGTGGCATCGGGTTTGCCGTAGGCAATGTTGTAATAAATCGTGTCGTTAAATAACACTGTGTCTTGCGGGACGATGCCAACCGCCTTACGCAGACTGGCTTGCGTGACTGCGCGTATATCTTGCCCGTTGATTTTAATGCAGCCCGAATTCACATCGTAAAAGCGGAACAGCAAACGCGACAAGGTCGATTTGCCCGCGCCTGACGCGCCCACCACCGCCACGGTATGTCCTTCGGGAATCTCAAAATCAACATCAAATAAAATTTGCCTATCGTCTTGATAGCCAAAATTGACTTGCTCAAATTTCACCGCAGCGCGTCCCACATTGAGCACGGTTGCATGGTCGGTATCCGCGATTTCTTTATGCTCATCGAGCAAGCGAAACATCTTTTCCATGTCGGCAAGTGAGTTGCGAATCTCGCGATAAACAAAGCCTAAAAAATGCAGCGGCATATACAACTGCAACATAAAAACATTGACCAACACGAGGTCACCCAAAGTCATTTTGCCCATTGCCACCTCATCCGCCGCCAGCAACATCAAGGCAGTGATGCCGAGCGCAATGATGACGCTCTGCCCCGCGTTGAGCAGCGACAACGACTCTTGATTGCGTACGGCGGCGCGTTCCCAATGTTCCATGTTGTGGTCATAACGATTGGCTTCGTATTGTTCGTTGCCGAAATACTTGACCGTTTCGTAATTGAGCAAACTATCTATCGCGCGCGTATTTGCTTTGGAATCCAAATCGTTCATGGTGCGCCGCACCACCATGCGCCACTCGGTAATGAACAGCGTGAAGATGATGTAAATCACCAACGTGATAAAGGTGATGATGGCAAACCACGCGTTGTATTTGTGAAGCAAAATCGCCGCCACCAAGCCGATTTCAAACAGCGTGGGCAGGATATTAAACAAGGTGAAGTTCAACAAAAATCCGATGCCGCGTGTACCGCGCTCGATGTCGCGCGACACCCCGCCCGTTTGCCTATCCAGATGAAAACGTAAACTCAAATTATGCAAATGTTGGAACACTTGCAGCGCGATGCGCCGTATCGCGCGCTGCGTGACTTTGGCAAACACTGCATCGCGCAATTCGCCAAACAGCGTGCTGAATAAACGCAGCAGCCCATAGCTGACAATCAACATCAGCGGCACGGCTAACACCGCGTGCGAGTTGTCCATGCTGTCGATAATTTGCTTCAACACCAGCGGCACGCCGACGTTGGCAAACTTTGCCGCAATCAACAACAGCATCGCCAACACCACGCGGGTTTTGAACTCCAGCAAATAAGGCACGAGCGAACGCAAGGTTTGCATGGCGGAGCGGTTAGGAGTTTGAGTGGGCATGGAAATTAAGATTTGAGGATTGAGGATTGGAGATTCAGGAGCAAGGATTCGGGATTCAAAGAGCGGTGGGCGGGAGTTTCAAATCCTGCATCTGGCTCCTGAATCCTGATAGTTAATAATCACCACCGCCGCTACTGCTGCCGCCTGCAAGATTATCAAAGCGGGTGTATTCGCCACGGAAGGCGAGTTCAACTTTACCAATCGGGCCGTTACGCTGTTTGCCGATGATGATTTCGGCTTTGCCTTTATCGGCGGAATCGGAGTTATAAACCTCGTCGCGATAGATAAATAAAATCAAATCGGCATCTTGCTCAATCGCGCCCGACTCACGCAAATCCGACATCACAGGGCGTTTATTGGGGCGTTGCTCCAAGCTACGATTCAACTGCGACAAGGCAATCACGGGTACTTGTAATTCTTTTGCGAGCGACTTTAACGAGCGCGAAATTTCCGAAATTTCGGTGGCGCGATTTTCACTCGCCTTGCCCGCGTTGGAACTCATCAGTTGCAAATAGTCGATCACGATTAAGCCTAAGCCACCATGGGTGCGATGCAAGCGTCGCGCCCGCGCACGCACTTCTAAGGCAGACAGCGCGGCACTTTCATCAATATGCAGCGGCGCGTCATTGAGCTTGCCCAGTGCGTTGGTCAAGCGTCCCCAATCGTCGTCTTGCAAACGTCCCGTGCGCAAATCGTGCTGATTTAATTTGCCCACCGAGCCCAACATGCGCATCGCCAACTGCGCGCCGCCCATTTCCATACTGAAAATCGCCACGGGTTTGCTGCCAGGTTGCAAGGCAATGTTCTCGGCGATATTGATGGAGAAGGCGGTCTTACCCATACTCGGTCGCCCTGCCACAATCACCAAATCGCCCGCTTGCAAACCCGAAGTCATGCGATCCAAATCGGTAAAACCCGTGGCAATGCCTGTTACATCGCTGGTATTTTCGCGCGCATATAAAGTCTCAATACGCTCGACCACTTGCGTTAGCAACGGCGGCATCCCGACGAAGCCCTGCTTGCCTTTCGAGCCCGCCTCGGCAATCTGAAACACCTTGCCTTCGGCTTCATCCAACAACTGCGCGGCATCACGTCCCGTTGGGTTATACGCGCTGGCAGTAATCTCCGTGCCCACCGTCACCAACTGTCGCATGATGGAACGCTCGCGCACGATTTCGCCATAACGGCGCACGTTCGCCGCCGACGGCACGTTGTGCGCGAGGCTACCCAAATACGGCAAGCCGCCAACTTTATCCAACTCGCCCGCATTCTCTAATGCCTCAGCTACGGTAATCACATCGACGGGTTTCGCCAGCTCGCTCAAACGCACAATCTGCGCAAAAATCAAGCGATGCTCGTGACGATAAAAATCAGCAGACGACACCAAATCGACAATTTTATCCAGCGCGGAAGCCTCTAACAGCAAGCCACCCAGCACCGATTGCTCCGCTTCGACAGAATGCGGTGGCAATTTAATTTGGTCGATTTGCGGGTCTGAATTCGAGAAACTTTGCATGAGGAGAAGTGATAAACGGCAATTTTTGCGGAGCGCATTTTACCTTTGTTCGCCAAATAAAAAAGACAATAAAAAAAGGACTCTTGCGAGTCCTTTTTTGGCTTACTTAATCAGCGATACAGCGGCTAATTATTTTTCACCTGTGATGGTGACCGTGATGTCCACGCTCACATCAGTGTGCAAAGCGATGCTCACTGGGTGTTCGCCGATTTGCTTGAGGTGACCGCTAGGCATACGCACTTGCGATTTTTCAATGGCGTAACCTTGTGCAACCAACGCAGCAGCGACGTCTGAATTCGTTACCGAACCAAACAATTTGCCATCTACGCCCGCTTTTTGCGACATCGCAACCACAATGCCCAACAGCTTTTCGCCGCGTGCTTGTGCATCTGCCAACTTAGCCAAATCTGCTTTCAACAATTCAGCGCGGCGAGCTTCAAACTCAGCCATGCTAGAAGTGGTGGCGCGTTTTGCTTTGCCTTGTGGGATTAAAAAGTTACGTGCGTAACCATTTTTAACTTTAACAACGTCGCCAAACTGGCCGAGGTTGATGACTTTTTCCATCAGAATAATTTGCATGTTCTAGCTCCTAGTGCAAGTCAGTGTAAGGCAGCAAAGCCAAGAAGCGCGCGCGTTTAACCGCTGTGCTCAATTGACGTTGGAAGCGTGTTTTCGTGCCAGTGATACGAGCAGGAATCAGCTTGCCGTTTTCTGAAACGAATTCTTTCAAGATGTTGACATCTTTGTAATCCACTTCGGCGATTTTATCGACGGTGAAGCGGCAGAATTTACGACGCTTAAACAGGTTATTGCGACCTGGGCGTTTTTTGTCATCTTTCTTTTTGTCTGGACGAGCCATGATGTTTCCTATTCAAAAATTATGTGATTAAGCTGCGGCTGCTTCAACAGCAGGAGCGGCATCAGCGTGTGCTGAACGTGGCTTGTCTTCACGCATCATTGCTGATGGTTCAGTCACGGCTGTTTTCGTGCTCACGGTCAAATGACGCAACACGGCATCATTGAAACGGAACGCGTGTTCCAGTTCATCCAAAGCAACTTGGTTGCATTCGATGTTCATCAACACATAGTGAGCTTTGTGAATCTTTTGAATTGGGTAAGCCAATTGGCGACGACCCCAGTCTTCCAGACGGTGAATTTGGCCTGCTTGCGCAGTAACCAGTGTGCGATAACGCTCAATCATGGCAGGCACTTGCTCGCTTTGATCGGGATGCACAATAAATACGATTTCGTAATGGCGCATTACAACTCCTTGTGGTTAAAAGCCCCCCGCCAACATAGCGGTGGAGCAAGGCTGCAAGCCGATGCTCGGATTGCAGGGGCGCGGATTATACCGAAGCGAGAGGATGCGTCAATGTAAAAGTGGTGAATGGAACGGCACCACTCACCACTTAGCTCGAACCACTTCCCACACTGGCTTGCAGCAGTGCGAGTTGCGTCAAAATCTCGTCTTTAAGGCTAATCAACATGGCACATTTTTCTCGCGCTAACGCCATCTCACCCGCATCGCGCAGGCGCAAAATTTTGTGACCTTTGTCATGCACTTGCTGATGAATTTCATACATCTCGGTAAACGCCGCTAAGTGTCCGTAGCGTTGTTTGCCTAGCGTGTCGTACCACTGTCCGAAGCGACATTGATGGCAAGTGCCGAGCTTGGCGACTGGCAAGAAAAAGTTTGGTTCTTCGATGGCGCGCAGCACGTTGTTCACCCATTGCGTATGATCACGCGCCGCCATCAGCAAGGGTAAATCTGCTAACTCCAACGGCACATCGCTCCATACCTGCCAGTGTTTTTCGGTGACAAAGTCAACACTCCAACCCAACACCTGTTGCGCCGCCATCGGGCGCGCAATGCCGTAGCCCTGCGCCACGTCGCAGCCTAAGTGCATCAGTAACACGCCATGTTCGGCGGTCTCCACACCCTCTGCCACCACCTTGCGCGCAAACACTTTTGCCAGTCCGATAATCGCTTTGACTAAGGCTAAATCCTCCGCATCATCGAGCATATCGCGCACAAACGACTGGTCGATTTTCAGCGTGTCGGCAGGCAGATGCTTGAGATAACTCAACGACGAATAACCTGTACCAAAATCATCTAACGCAAACGTCACGCCCAAGGATTGGCATTGCAAAATCACGCTGCGCACTTGCTCAATGTCGCGTTGCGCCACGGACTCTAAAATTTCTAATTCCAGCAACTGCGCGGGCACATCAGGATGGCGCGCCAAAATAGCTTGCAAACGGGTGAAGAAGTCAGGCATTTGAAAATGCCGTGCCGCGATGTTGACGCTCACAGGCCAGCTCGCACCCGCTTTTGCCCAAATTTCAATCTGCTGCAACGCCTGTTCCAACACCCATTCACCGATGTCGATAATCAAATCGGTTTGCTCCACCGCAGGCAAAAATCCACCCGGTGCGACGATGCCTTGTTCGGGATGTTGCCAGCGCAGCAAGGCTTCCATGCCCACCACTTCGCCCGTGCGCAGATTAACTTTGGGTTGGTAATAGACGCGGAATTCTTCCGCTAGCAACGCCAATTTAATGCGCGCTAAAGTTTGATGTTTGCTTTGCGTTTCTTTGTCGTGATGCACGTCAAAAAAATGATAGCGATTGCGCCCTAATTGTTTGGCTTGATACATCGCCTGATCGGCATGGCGCAACAAGGTATCAGGGTCGGCATCATCATCGGGATAGAACACCACGCCGACACTTGCAGAGACTTCGATGCGCAGCGTGTCAATCAAATACGGCGCGCACATCGCATCCATAATGCGTTGCAAACTCAAGCGCGTTTCCTCTTGGCTATGCAAGCCGCCCAGTAGCAACACAAACTCATCGCCGCCCATGCGTGCCACGGTGTCCTCGGCACGCAACACACCCGATAAACGCTGCGCTGCCTGCACCAACAGTTGGTCGCCAACATCATGTCCGTGCGTGTCATTGACGGGTTTGAATTCATCCAAATCCAACAAGCACACCGCCAACCAAGTTTGCTGACGACGCGCGTGCAGCAAGGCGCGCTCAAATCGATCTGCCAACAAAGCGCGATTGGGTAAGCCCGTCAGCACATCGTGTCCTGCTTGCCAACGCACATCGCGCAGCAAACGATGCTTCTCGGTGACATCGTGAAACACCAACACGCAGCCCACCAACTCACCGTTGTCTAACAAAATCGGCGCGGCAGAATCTTCGATGTTGTACTCCGTACCATCCTTGGCAATCAGCACCGTGTGATTCGCCAGCAGCACCGTTTTGCCTTTTTCTAATACTTGATGCACGGGGTTGATAACGGGCTGGCGGGTCGCCTCATTGACGATGTTAAAAATCTCTACCAGCGGTTTATTCAAGGCATCGGCTAATGACCAAGCGGTTAAATCAATCGCCACTTGATTAAGGAAAGTCACGCGCCCAGCGGCATCGGTGGTAATCACCGCATCGCCTATCGACGACAGCGTGACTTGCGCGCGTTCTTTTTCAGCATGGAGATGCAGGGCGAGCTGTGCTTGTTGCGCTTGCGAAGCTTGTAGCTTGCCCTGCATCTCGGACAGCCAGCCCAGCACATTGTTATTCGGCCTGGTTAAATCTAAGGAGGTGGTTTGGGAAAAATCGCCTTCGGCAATTTTGTCGATTTTATTTTTCACTGCCTCAACGCTGCTACCCAAGGTTAGGCGCAAGGCTTGATAAGTGCGCCACAGCGAGACCATCAAAGCAATAATCAACAACACCATCAACACGCGAAACAGCAATGCCACATTGGCAGCATTCAGTACCGCCGCATCATTGCGCTGCGCCGCAAGGCGATTAAATTCGGCAATGGGACGCATGATGGCGGCTTTGGCTTGATGATATTGCGCGCTGTACAACATCAGCCGCGCGCGTTGCCACAGCTCTTCAGCGGCAGCATCGGTGTTTTCAGGCAAACGCATCGCTTCTAATTCAATGCTGACCAGCGCGTCCGAATTGGCTTTTGCCGCTGCTAAAAAATTAAACTCGGCTGGGGTAAACCCCGCCTCACGCATCAATTCCAATAAGGGTTTTTGCACCGTGCTGCGCGGCGTGGGGCGCACATCGTCGTCTAACACCAGGTCCCAATAAATGCCTTGATAGTTTTCAGGACGCGCCAGCACGCCGTTGCGAATGTCGAGAATTTCTTGGTAATGCGCCTTATAAATCGGCTTACCCGTCAGCACATAAGTACGCATCATGCGCGTCAAATCATCCGACGATTGACGCAGCTCATCCGCCAATAGCACCGCTTGCAAACGCAGCTCATTGGCGCGGTCGATACGCTTTTCCGCCGCCACATAAAAGGCAAAATTGCCCACCGAAATGATGAACAGCACGATTAACCAAAATAATTGGCGTGAAAACGCCGAGACTTTTAGACGCTCGAAAAGATGTGCAAAGAAATTTTGAACCACGGCGCGACTCCCTGATATTTTTATAGTTTATGGCTTGATGACTTTAGACCAACTCACCATCATAACGATATTATTTATAATACCAATAGTGCAAACCGACTAACCGACTGATGGCAAAAGTTAAGCGACCAACGGTTGGGAGGCTAGGATTCAGGAGCAAGGATGCAGGATTCAAAACCACCTGCCCTGAATCCTGAATCATCAGTCTTCCCTCACCTTAAACCACGCCGCATACAGCGCGGGTAAGAACAAACAAGTGAGCAATGTTGCCACCACCAAGCCGCCCATAATCGTCACCGCCATCGGCCCCCAGAACACTTGGCGGGTAAGTGGAATCATCGCCAAAATGGCTGCCGAGGCAGTCAACACGATGGGGCGAAAACGCCGCACCGTCGCGCCAATAATTGCCTCCCACGGCGTTTTGCCCGCTGCTTCATCTTGGCGAATTTGATCCACCAAAATCACCGAGTTACGCATAATCATCCCCGCCAGCGCGATAAACCCTAAGTTCGCCACAAAGCCAAACGGCACTTGAAAAATCAGCAACGCCCATGCCACGCCAATTAAGCCTAACGGCGCGGTGAGCATCACCATCACGGTGCGGCTAATGCTTTGCAACTGCATCATCAGCAAGGTAATCACGCCGACCAACATCAGCGGCATTACCGCCTTAATCGCGTTTTCGCCCTTCGCCGATTCTTCTACGCTGCCGCCCGTTTCGATGCGATAACCCGCCGCTAAGTGCGCGTTTAGCTCGGTCAGGGCGAGATTGATTTGTGCCGAGGCAGTAGCAGGCTGGGTGTCGTCCGCCATATCGGCGCGCACCGTCATGGTCGGCAAACGATTGCGTCGCCAGATAATGCCTTCTTCCAACACGGGTAGCAGCTTGGCGACTTGGCTCAAGCTCACATGTCGCCCGCCCGCCAGCGGAATATCCAAATCAGGCAAGCGATTCAGCGACTGCAAATCTGCCGCGCCGCCGCGCCACACCACGTCAATCAACTGGTCGCCCTCGCGATATTGCGTGAGTGCCACGCCTGACATCCAGCCTTGCAACGCCTGCGCAATTTCTTGGCTAGACGTGCCCAGTTGGCGTGCGCGCGCTTGATTCACCTCGACCCGCACGCTTTTAATTTTGTCGTTCCAATCAAAATTCACTTCATGCAAATGCGGGTTGGCACGCATCACGATGGCAACTTTTTCTGCGATGCTGCGCAGCTCGGTGAGGTCTTCCCCCATCACGCGGAACTGCACAGGAAAGCCCGTCGGCGGGCCATTTTCTAGTCGCACCACGCGCAAGCGCAAGGCTGAAAATTCCGCCGCATCGAACTGCGCTTCTAGGCGCGCCTTCACCGCTTCACGCGCCTTAAGGTCTTTAGTCACCAACACAAACTGACCAAAATTATCGGCAAATAATTGCTGGTCTAGCGACAGAAAATAACGCGGCGCACCATTGCCAACATAGCTTGCGAACGATGCGATGCCGTCATCTTTTGCCACGATTTGCTCGATGCGTTGCACTTCTGCTTCGGTGGCTTTGAGCGACGCGCCTTGCGGCAACCACACATCCACCATCAATTCCAAGCGGCTGGCACTGGGGAAAAATTGCTTCTGCACAAACTTGCCGAACAGCAGCATCGACAACACAAAAATAATCACCGTGCCAATAATCACTTGCCAACGATGGCGCAAACAGCCTTCTAACAGCGCGCGAAAACGGCGATAAAACGGCGTGTTATAAATATCGTCACCATGTCGCTGCGCACGCGCAATCAGCGCATTCGCATCCAATAATTTATAGCCCAAGTAGGGCGTAAAAATCACCGCGACCAACCAAGACACCAACAGCGCAATCGTCACCACTTGGAAAATCGAAATGGTGTATTCACTTGCCGCCGACTTGGAAAATCCTACGGGCGTAAACGCCGCTGCGGTAATCAAGGTGCCTGTCAGCATGGGGAAGGCGGTCGAGCTGTAGGCAAACGTGGCGGCGCGAAATTTGTCCCAGCCCTGCTCCATTTTTACCACCATCATTTCCACCGCGATGATGGCATCATCGACCAACAAGCCCAGTGCGATGACCAGCGCGCCCAGCGAAATGCGCTGCAAATCAATACCAAAAATTTTCATCAAAAAGAAAGTAATCAGCAGCACCAGCGGGATGGAACACGCCACCACCAGCCCAGTGCGCCAGCCCAAACTCAAAAAGGACACTGCCAACACGATGAGCACCGCTTCAGTGAGCGAACTCTCGAATAAATGAATCGAGCCGCTCACTACTTCGGGCTGATTGGCGATGACGTGCAGCTCAATGCCGACAGGCAAGTCACGCGCTGCTTTGGTCATTGCTAGGCGCAAGTTTTCGCCCAAGTCGATGACGTTGCCGCCCTTCGCCATCACCACGCCTAAACCTATCGCTGGCTGACCTTGCACGCGCATACGCGGACTAGGCGGCGCGCTCACGCCACGCGAAATTTTGGCAATATCGCCCAAGCGTAAGTGCTGACCATTCACTAACAAATCGGTATCGCGCACTGCGGCTACGCTGTCGATTGCACCGCTCACACGCATCCGTATGCGGTCGCTGCGGGTTTCGATTTGCCCCGCTGGATTAACGCTATTTTGCTTTTGCAGCGCGTCGGCAATTTGCGTAGGGGTAATGCCTAAACTCGCCAAACGCGTCGGCGCAATGTCGATATAAATTTTTTCATCTTGCACGCCTATCAGCTCAACGCGCTTTACATCCGCCACTTGTTTTAAGTCCAGCGCGATGCGCTCGGCATAGCGGCGCAAAGTCGGCAAATCAAAACCGTCGCCCGTCAGCGCGAAGATATTGATGTCGATGTCGCCAAACTCATCATTAGGAAACGGTCCTTGCACGCCCGCAGGCAAAGTGTGCTGAATATCGTTTAATTTTTTGCGCACTTGATACCAAGCCTCAGGCACTTCTTTTTGCGGCGTGTAATCTTTAAGCATCACAAAAACTAAGGATTCGCCAGGCTTAGAAGCCGAGCGCAGCACATCGACCCAAGGCGTTTCTTGAATTTTTTTCTCGATACGTTCGGTCAATTCGCGCTCAACTTGTTGCGCCGTCGCGCCTGGCCACAAAGTACGCACCACCATCACTTTGAAAGTGAAATTCGGGTCTTCGGCGCGACCTAAGTTGAAATAAGAAATGATGCCAGCGAGGCTTAACACCAGCATTAAATACACCACCATTTGCTGGTGGTTTAACGCCCAAGCGGAGAGATTGGGGAAAGAAAATCGCGGTTTAGATTCACTCATTGCGCGCTACCATTTTCAATCGCATGAATTTTTTCACCCGCGACAATTTTATGTACGCCGTTGCTAACAATGCGCTCGCCCGCCTTGATGCCACTGGCAATCAGCGCGCCTTCATCGCTGTATTGCGCAACCTGCACGGGACGCAAACTGACGCTGTGATCAGCAGCAACGATCCACACCGCCGCGTTATTGCCCTGCTGAAAAATCGCGGTGAGCGGCACTAACAACTCACGCGGCGCAACATTTTTGCTAACAAATTTCACTTGCGCGGTCATGCCTAAAGGCAACTGGTTATCAGGCAAAGACACGCGCGCCGCGTAACTGCGACTGGCGGCATCCGCAGCAGGCGAGAGCTCGCGCAAACGACCGATTTGCTCATCCACACTGCGGCTACTCCACAGCGACACCGTGGCCTTCGCGCCCACGCTCAAATTGGCGTAATCACTTTCAGGAATCGCAATCGCCACCTCGCGCGCGCCGTCTTCGGCGAGCTTGAGCACCGTTTGTCCCGCTGCCACCACCTGCCCCACTTCGGCAAACGTCGCCATCACTACACCTGATTTTGCAGCGACTAAATTGCTGTAGCCCGATTGATTGCGCGCCAGCCCCGCCTGTGCGGACAAGGCTTGCAGCGCAGCCTCCTTGGCATCCAACGCTGACTGGCTGACAAAATTTTTGCTCAACAACACGCGATAGCGTTTCACCTCCGCTTCGGCTAACTGAAATTGCGCCTCCGCCGCACTCGCTTGCAACCCTGCGTCGCGACTATCTAAACGCGCCAACACCTGCCCTGCTGTCACCACCGTCCCCGCCTCGACCAAACGCTGAGTGATTTTTCCGCCCACGCGAAAACCCAAACTCACTTCATGGCGCGCGCGAATTTCCCCGCTATACACGCGCTCACTCGCGTCCCCTAAAGTGCCCACGAGCTGCGTTACAGCAGCACGTTCGACGGGTGCAGCGGGCGGGCTGGATTTACTACAAGCAGACAAACATAGCGCGGCAAATAGAAGGGCGAGTTTCATAGCAAATGGCGGTGCAAAAAAAGGAGACGCACTGTAGTTAGGTGCAAGGGGGTTGTCAAAGGAGAAGTGGCGAGTGGAACGGCGCGTTGCGCCTTAGTTGGATGTGGGAAAAGCGATACCCCAGGTTTTTCACTCACCATTGAGACACGCCAGTGCCGCCCCCACTTTCCACTTTCCTTTACCTCATCGCTCCCGCACACTGCGCGCATGAACATTCTCCACATCGCAAACGCCTTGCAAGAAACAGGCTATATCGTTTTAGATACACCCCTCCCAGCTGCCTTACTCGACACCTTACTCGCGCGCTGTCAGCACGATGACGAGGCGCGATTTCATGCTGCGCAAATTGGGCGCGGCGCGCAACAGCAACACCAGCCTACGATACGCGGCGACAGCATTGCTTGGCTCGATGAGCAACATGCGAACGACCAAAGCTATTTAGCGTGGATGGACACGCTGCGCGCGGGACTCAATGCCGAATTATTTTTAGGGTTGTTTGATTTTGAGGCGCACTACGCGATTTATGCGGCGGGGACAGGTTACGCCAAACATGTCGATGCTTTGCAGGGTGCAAAAAATCGCGTGTTATCCAGCGTGCTGTATTTGAACGCTGATTGGCACAGCGGCGATGGCGGCGAATTGCTGCTGTTCGCGTCAGATGGTGTCACCGTTTTAGAAACGCTCACACCACGTTTGGGCACGATGATTTTATTTTTGAGCGAAACGTTTCCGCATCAAGTGCTGCCGTCGCTCACCACACGCAGAAGCATTGCGGGCTGGTTTCGCGTACGCAGTTAAAATTTTGCAGCAATAAAAGCAGCCTGCACACGCTGCAAAGCCGCCGCAATTTTGGCGCGCGGCGCGGCGATGTTAAGGCGCATAAAGCCACTGCCGCCCTCGCCAAAACTGCTGCCAGTATTCATGCCGAGCTGTGCGTGTTGCACAAAAAAATCGCGTAATGCCGCATCACGCAAATTCAATTCACGACAATCCAGCCACAATAAATATGTGCCTTCTGGCTCGATTAACTTTATTTTTGGCAGATGGATTTGCAAAAATTCACGCACAAAATCTCGGTTGCCCGCCAAGTATTCCAACAAGCACTCCAGCCACGCGCCGCCCTCGCGATATGCCGCTTCAAACGCCACCGCACTAAACGGATTCACGCTGCCCAGATGCAGACTATCGAACACCTTTTGCAAGGCGGCGCGATGGTCGGGGTTAATCACAATTAAGGCAGACAGTCCTAAGCCCGGCAGATTAAAAGTTTTGCTCGGTGCGACGGCAGTAATGATTTGGTCAGAATCGCTGGCGAGCTTCGCCAGCATGGTGTGGCGCGCGCCTGCGTAGATTAAATCGGCGTGAATTTCATCGCTCACAATCAACACATTATGACGACGCGTGATACGCAAAATTTCGCGCAACTCAATCTCAGTCCACACCCGTCCAACAGGATTATGCGGGCTGCACAACAGCAGCATTTTGGCTTGTGCTGCACACTGTTCGAGATGGTCAAAATCTAGCTCGTAACGACCCGCTGTAAGGCGCAAAGGATTTTCTAACACGACGCGCTGCGCGGTTGTTACCGCGCTAAAAAATGGCGCGTACACGGGCGGCTGCACGATGACCGCGTCGCCCTTGAGACTAAAGGCTTGCACGCTGGCGAACAAACTGGGTACTACACCCGCTACCAACATGATGTCCTCGCGCGCCACTGCAAATTGATGGCGATTTTTTAGCCAACTTTGCAGCGCAACGTAGAGCGAATCGGGATAAACGCTGTAGCCATAAATCGGATGCGCGGCGCGCGCCAGCAAGGCTGCGGTGACGGCAGGTGGTGCGGCAAAATCCATATCCGCCACCCACATCGGCTGCACATTTTTCGTACCAAAATACGCCGCACGGCCGTCGTATTTGAGCGCGTCGGTGTGCTCACGCGAAATTTCTTGATCGAAATTAAAACTCATCACTCACTCAAAAAATGCGTTGCCAAACTGTCGCTTGCGCCACGCTGTGTTGGAACTTTCGCTTGGTCTCGCGTATCACAAAAGGCACGTCCTGCGGGGCTTGTAGCAGCTTGAAGTGCACGCCTAACAGTTCTTTTAAGCCATCCAAGGTGGAGAAATTTTCGGCATTTTTCTTGTAGCCGCCTAGCCAATTTTCTCGCTTGGTATGTTCTTCCAGCCAAGTGTAGGGCGAGGTCAGCAGCAACACGCCACCGAGATTGATGCGCTCGTGAACCTCGCTTAAAAACTTTTTCGGATCGTATAAACGGTCGATTAAATTTGCCGCCAAGAGCAAGTCGTAACCCGTAAAACGCATGGGTAAATTGCACGCATCACCTTGCGCAAATTCAACTTTTGCGCGCGTATCGGCCAAGCCTAAGCTGCGTAAATCACGCTGATAAAAACTGCGCAACTCGCCTTCATCGACCAAGCTATAGCGCACTTCGCCTTGCTCGACCATTTGCACCCCGGTGGCGATTAAACGTGTCGAAAAATCGATGCCCGTAACGTGCTCAAAATGACGTGCTAATTCAAACGTGCTGCGGCCTGATGCGCAGCCTAAATCAAGTGCGCGCAAGTGCGGTTTGCCAGCCACCGCCGCGATGCCTAGCTGCGCCACCGCTGCCGCAAAATTCGCCACACCAAAGTGATTGTCGCCGTAATGGAACTCGGCATATTCGGCGACTAATTTTTCATTTTCATAATTGGAGGCGGGGATTTGAGCAGGCGTATCGCCGACCACATAGCGAAATCCAGCGTGCTGAAAAAAGTGGCGGCGAAACGCGTAACGCGCGCTGCGTAAGGTTTGGTTGCCGCACGATGCCCACGAGCCACCCTTGATTAAATTGTGCCGCCCATCAAAAGTCGGCACGGTGAAATCGTCGTAATGCGGATAAACCTGAAAGCCGCTATACGGATAAATCGGGGTCTGCGTCCATTGCCAAACGTTGCCCGCCACATCGTAAAAATCGCCTTGCGCAAACTCATTCACCGGACAAGGCGAGGCGTAATAATCGAGATGCAAATTGGCGCGACCGCGCGCCTCATGCGGCAACTCATCCAAGCCCGCCAGGTCATACAAACGCAGCCATTCGTCCTCGCTAGGCAAGCGCACCACCTGCCCTGTTTGCTGCGCTTTCCATGCACAAAAAGCTTGCGCCTCGTGATAATTCACTTCGACAGGCCAGTCCCACGGCATGGCAATTTCAGCGGTCATCACGCGCAATTTATAGCCTTCAGCGACCCGCCGCCAAAAAGTTGGCAGAGACGCTTGCGCGTAGTTTTTCCACGCCAGACCTTCTTCTGCCCAATACGCATCGTTGCCATAGCCGACGTCATTGACGAAGCCTAAAAACTCGCCATTGCTTACTAAAAATTGACTCGCCGCAAAGGCTGGAATGTGCGCGTGATGCGAGCCAAACTCATTGTCCCAACCGTAATGCGCAGGTGCGCCAGATTTATCAATGCTCACCTCGCCTGCGGCAACCTCAAGTAATTTATTGGTAGGCGCAACACCTGAATGCGCGCAGCTTTGCCAGCTTGGATGCGCTTGCACCAAGGTCAAATCGTGCTGGCGAATTAACACCGACGAAGTCTCCAAATGAATGCGCTCATGCTCGATGCACATCAAAATCGCCCACCACGGATGACTCCAATCAATCGGCAAGCTCAGCGGCGCAGTCGTAATCAGCTCAACCATGTGCGCGCGTACCTGATTGCGATACTCGGTAATCGCCGCCACACTCGGCCAATCATAGTGTTCATCGTGCAAATCGTCCCAGCTCATTTCATCCACGCCGACCGCAAACATCGCTTCAAATTTTGCATTCACGCGCGTAGTGAGCAAGCCCGCCAACAACAATTTATTGACGAAAAAAGTCGCGGTGTGACCGAAATAAAAAATCAGCGGATGACGAATCGGGATGGATTTTTTAACGTAACTCTGCGTCGAATTGAGCGTGGCAAAAAGCTGCTCGTACTGATTAAAGGTATCGAGGAAATACGCCAAAATTTCTTGGCGTGTCGCGGCAATATCCGCGCCGTTTAAGCGCGGTGTACGAGTCACTAAGGTTGTAGGCATAAGGGATTCAGGGTTAGCGTGTCGTTGCAAAAGTACGCTTCAGCGCGCCCATCAAGCGCGCTCAAACACCGCAATAGATTCGACGTGCGAGGTATGCGGGAACATATTCATCACACCAGCAGATTTCAAAACATAGCCGCGCTGCACCAGTTCAGCGGCATCGCGCGCCAACGTGGCGGGGTTGCAACTCACATAGACAATTAGCTTGGGCGCGTTGTCACCACCTAGCGATTTCACCAACTCGAACGCGCCATCGCGCGGCGGGTCGATGAGCAATTTGTCGAAGTGTCCGAGCTTGGCAAAACCGGCCTCGGTCATCTCAAATAAATTCATCGCCATAAACGAGGTGTTGTCCGCCAAACCATTGCTCGCGGCATTTTGTTGCGCGCGTTTCACCAAGGCTTCGCTGCCCTCTATGCCCAAAACTTGCGCACCGCTGCGGGCAATCGGCAAAGTGAAGTTGCCTAAACCGCAAAATAAATCGGCGATACGTTCACCCGCTTGCGGGTTCAACAAACGCATCGCACGACCTATCATCACGCGGTTCAGCGCACTGTTGACTTGGGTAAATTCGCTAGGCGCGAACGGCATGGTGACGTTGAATTCGGGCAGGCTGTAAGACAGCGCGGGCGCGTCCAGCGGATAAAACGGGACGATGGTTTCAGGGCCTTTGCTCTGCAACCAAAATTGAATGTGATGCTCATCGGCGAAGCTGCGCAGCAAGGCTTCATCCGCCGCCGAGGGCGTCGCCATCACGCGCAACACCAAGGCATCGACATAATCACCGACCGCCACTTCAATCTGCGGCAACTGATCGCGAATAGATAATTGCGCGACCAATTCTGCCAACAATGGCAACAAACGCGCAATTTTCGGCGCGAGGATTTCGCAGCTCGACATATCGGCGACAAAGCTGCTGCGCTTCTCGTGAAAGCCCACCAACATTTTTTGTTTTTTGATGACGTATTTCACCGAGATGCGCGCGCGTTCGCGGTAGCCCCAAGCCTGTCCGTAAATCGCGGGCAGAATATTTTCCGCTTTGACTTTGCCGATATGCCACAGACCATCTTCGAGGATGCGTTGCTTCACCGCGACTTGCGCGCGTGCATCCAAATGCTGCATGGAACAGCCGCCACACACGCCGAAATGTTTGCACTTAGGCGTGACGCGCATCGACGATTTTTTGAAGATAGTCGCGACTTGCGCCTGCTCAAACGCGGGCTTTTTGCGATACGAGTTGTAGCTGACTTCTTCGCCAACTAACGCGCCTTCGATAAAAATAACTTTACCGTCCGCGTGCGCCACGCCGCGTCCTTCATGGTCTAGCGACTTAATCGTTACTCTATTTTCTGTGCTCATGTTTACTTGTTGCTCCAAAATGCTATGCCATTTTCAATACTCATAAAAACGCGCCCATAACGTGAACGCGCCCATAAAAATCCGATTAACACACCCGTGCTATTCGCCAACATGTCGGCATATTCAAAATAACGATAGCCGCTTAACCCTTGCAGAATTTCGATTACCACGCCCATCGCAATCAGTGCCACCACCACACGCTGGCGCGCGCCCAAGTAAAGCTGGCAAAACCACCAAGACAGCGCGGCATACGCCATACCATGCTCAACTTTATCAACATAGGAAAAAGAAAATGGCTCAGGCGGATTGGGCATCAGCGACAACACGCTCACCAAAATCAGCAACAACCAGCCGCCGCCCAGCCATGCGCTACGATAGCGCAGCATCAAGCTTTCATCTCAGGCCAAGCCGCCAAAAATTCTTGCCAATGCGGTTGCTCTAACTTGCCTAATTCGCGGCGCACTAATTCGCATTCTTGCTTAAACGCATCACGACTTAACACGCCGCGCATCATCTGAAAACGCGCAAAAACCAGATAGGTGTTCACCACATCGGTCTCGCAATAATTGCGGATTTCATTAAGCTTGCCAGCTTGATACGCGTCCCAAACTTTGCTGCCATCCATGCCTAATTTGCCGGGGAAACCGATTAGCTTCGCGAGGTCATCCAAGGGCGCGTTGGCACGTCCGCCGTACATCGCCAGCAAGTCCATCAAATCCAGATGGCGCATGTGATAGCGGCTGATGTAATTGTTCCATTTGAACTCTTTATCGTCCTCGCCCATGTCCCAATAACGCGGACACTGCACGCCGTTAATCAGACCGCGATAATGCAGCACCGGCAAGTCAAAACCGCTGCCATTCCACGACACAATTTGCGGTGTGTATTTGTCGATGCCGTCAAAAAATCGCTGAATAATCCCGCCCTCGTCTTCATCCAAACTGCCCAACGACCAGACCTTAAAATTGTGTCCTTCGCGCAACACGCAGGAAATCGCCACCACGCGTTGCAGATGATGCTGAATAAAATCGCTACCGGTTTTTTGGCGACGCTGAAAAAATGCCAGCTCGGCGACTTCCGCATCGCTGACGCGCTCGTCCAGCTCATGCAACACGCGCAAGCCCGCAATATCGGGAATGGTTTCAATATCAAAAACTAGCGTAGGTTTCATTGCCGCAGCCCAAAAATAACAAGGCGCGGATTCTAACAAAGCACAGCTAGAATGCCGCACTAAATTACGGAGCAAAAAGCTATGCAAAGCATCAAAAAACTATTGCTGATACCCTTCATATGGACAGCCGCGCTGCTATTTTTGGTCGAAGAAATGCTCTGGGATGCAGGCGCGAAACTGATGGCGCGACTAGCAGTGTTACGCTACGTCCAAGCACTCGAAACGCGCATCACCGCACTGCCCGCCCGCTGGGCGTTGCTGGCTTTTTTGCTGCCCAGCACCATCCTCATCCCCGCCAAACTCATCGGCCTACACGCCATTACTAGCGGACATTGGCTGGTCGGCACGGCTACATTTATCGCGGCAAAATTAGTCGGCATGGCACTTTTTTCGCGTATCTTCAACCTCACCCGCCCCGCGCTGATGCAACTGCCGTGGTTCGTTAAAGTGTATGAATTCGTGATGCGTTATCGCAACCGCATCCACGACTACCTCGCGCAATGGCAAGCCTATCAAGCGATTAAAACGCGCATTCAATTTTTATTAACGCGGGTCAAAGCAAAATTTCTATAGCGTTGTTAAGCACTTTAAGAAACCCGCTAGAATCCGCAAAAAATTTTTCAACTACAACAAAGGAAATGCAATGAAATTTATTTTATTTTTACTGGTATGTGCTGGTGGCGGTTGGTATTGGTACACCAACAACAATCAAATTACAGAGCAAGATGTACGCAACTTTTATCAGCAAGAGCAGGCATGGTTAGATGCAGGCAATAGCAAAGCAATGTGTGAAGCATTGGACGAACACTTCTCTGCACATATCACTCAAAAAAACCTAGGCGGACAAGTATTAACGTCCGACAAAGCAAAATATTGTGCTGATATAGAACAACTTTTTGCGGCACTCAAAAGCCTGAACGAAAAAATGGGAGGCGGCGTGGTTTTTAACCAAGATCTCAACCTAGATAAGATCGAAATCAGCAGCGATAAAAAAATTGCCACCGTAGCAATCCGTAGCGAGTTGCGCATGGGTAATGAAAGTTTATTGATGATGAAAGTAACAGGAGAGGGCGAAGAGACCTTCGTCAAACACAATGGCAAAGTATTGCGACTCAGTGCGGACGAAACCGCTGCAACACAATAAAATTAAGGCGCGCATAAAAAAACCCCCAAGCCTAGGCTTGGGGGTTTTACTGTTGGCTAATTAACAAACTTAGGGTGTCTCGAAAAATTCAAATATCCAAGCGAGGCTAAACCGCAAGGTGCCTCTCCATGAAACATAGTCGCATTCGCTCCTTGTTTCGTGTGAAGGCGCGAACAAAAAATTACGACGACGCACTTGTCCTCAGGTGGTTTAGCTAGGAGTGAGCAACAACGCATCGCGATGAGATTTGAGTTTTGCGAGATGCCCGTTAAGCGAAATTCTTCGCTACAAAATCCCAATTTACCAAGCTGTTCAAATACGTCTCAACGAACTTAGGACGCATATTGCGATAGTCGATGTAGTAAGCGTGTTCCCACACGTCCACGCACAGCAAGGCTTTGTCGGCTGTCGTCAACGGTGTACCCGCCGCGCCCATGTTGACGATGTCAACCGAACCGTCAGCTTTTTTCACCAACCAAGTCCAAGCTGAACCGAAGTTACCCACAGCAGAAGTTTGAAAAGCTTTTTTGAATTCGTCGAACGAACCCCATTTTTTATTGATGGCATCCGCCAACGCGCCTGTCGGTGCGCCGCCGCCATTTGGCTTCATGCAATTCCAGAAAAACGTGTGATTCCAAACCTGCGCGGAGTTGTTGTAGATGCCGCCAGCCGGTGCTTTTTTGATAATCGCTTCCAGCTCCAAAGCCTCGTATTCCGTGCCTTTGATCAGGTTGTTCAAATTGGTCACATACGCTTGATGATGCTTGGCGTAGTGATATTCAAACGTCTCTTTAGACATGTGCGGTTGCAACGCGTCCGTCGCGTAAGGCAGTGCGGGCAAAGTGTGTTCCATGTGCTTCTCCTAATGAGTTTATAAAGGGCTACAAAATTTGGGGCGCGAATATACCACAGCAGAATGCTCAGCTTTAGCGCGTTAACTATTGCGGCTTACAGCTTGAGAAAATGCTCGCGGTAATGTTTGAGTTCTTCGATAGATTCGTAAATATCTGCCAAGGCTTCATGCTTGCCGTGTTTTTTCACGCCTTTTGCCATGTCGGGTTTCCAGCGTTTTGCTAGCTCTTTGAGCGTGCTGACATCCAAATTACGGTAGTGGAAATAGTCTTCAAACTTGGGCATCCAGCGCGCTAAAAAGCGACGGTCTTGGCAAATCGAATTGCCACACATCGGCGAAATTCGAGTCGGCACATACTCTTTCATAAATGCAATCATCTGCGCTTCAACATCCGCCTCAGTCAAAGTCGAAGCCTTGACGCGCTCGATTAAGCCCGATTTGCCGTGGGTGTTTTTGTTCCAGTTATCCATCGCATCGAGTACCGCATCTGACTGATGCACCGCCAACACGGGCGCTTCGGCGATGGTATTGAGATCGCCATCGGTGACCACAATCGCAGCTTCGATAATGCGGTCGGTATCTGGATTTAAGCCCGTCATTTCGAGGTCTATCCAAACTAAGTAGTTTTGATTCTGTGCCATAATTCGCGCTCCTAGCGTGGGTATCTCGCAAAACTCAAATCTCTTCGTGATGCGTTGTTACTCACAAAAAATTACTCCTTACATAGTCATCTATGCGTCGTCGTAATTTTTTGTTCGCGCCTAGCCTCACTTCGATATTTGAATTTTTCGAGACACCCAAAATTTGATTCGATGATTGATTGAAATTTTTCGGCGCGCATTGTAGCGCGCCTTTTTATGTATCCCACTATTTGATTATGACCCCTGCCACTTTCAGCGTTATTTTTCTCGCCGCTTTAGCTCTCTCGACCTTGCTAATAGCAAGGTCGAGAGAGCTAAAGCGGCGAGAAAAATAACGCTGAAAGTGGCAGGGGTCATAATCAAAT
>JARCRQ010000017.1 GCA_029850585.1 Sideroxydans sp. | reverse complement strand
ATGATGATCAGGCGATTTACGCTTGGCGCGGCGCGAGTATCGAAAACTTGCACAATTTGCGCAGCGACTTTAGCAATCTCAACGTCATCAAACTGGAGCAAAACTATCGCTCTTCGCAACGCATTTTGACCGTGGCAAATCACCTTATCAATCACAACACCAAAGTATTTGATAAAAAATTATGGAGCGAACACGGCATCGGCGACACCGTGCGCATTTATGCCGCGCGCGATGATGAGCATGAAGCGGAGAGCGTAGTTTTGAAGCTGATGGCGCATAAATTTGAGCATCGCACTAAGTTTTCGGACTACGCGATTTTGTATCGCAGCAACTATTTATCGCGTGCTTTTGAGGAGCAATTACGCGCCCAGCGTGTGCCTTATACGGTCAGCGGCGGCACGTCTTTTTTTGACAAGCCCGAAATCAAAGACATCATTTCTTACTTGCGTTTGCTGGCGAATAGCGACGACGATCCAGCGTTTATTCGCGCCATTACCACACCCAAACGCGGCATTGGCAATGTCACTTTAGAGAAGCTCGGCGTGTATGCGGGTACGCGTCAAGTCAGCCTGTTTGAAGCAGCGTTTGAGTTGCAAGTGCAGCAGTTGTTAACCCCGCATCAATACGAAGATTTGATGACCTTTTGCAACTTTATCAATCGCCTGCAAGACCGCGCCGATAAAGACCCGTGTGGCGAATTGCTAGACGAATTATTGCGCGCAATTCAGTACGAAACTTTTCTCTACGACACGCAAGAATCGCGACAAGCCGAAGCCAAATGGAAGAACGTCAGCGAGTTTATTGCTTGGATAAAACGCAAAGCCGAAGCGGACGAAAAATCTTTGCTCGAGATGGTGCAAACCATCGCGTTAATCAATATGTTGGAAGGCAAAGATAAAGAACTCGACGCGGTATCACTCTCGACTTTGCACGCCGCCAAAGGCTTGGAATTTCCGCATGTATTCATCATCGGCGCGGAAGAAGACATCTTGCCGTTTCGCGACAGCGACGAAAAAGGCATCGAAGAAGAACGCCGCTTAATGTACGTCGGCATCACCCGCGCCGAGCGCAGTTTGCAAATCAGTTATTGCAACCGCCGCAAACGCGGCAAAGATTGGTTCGCCTGCGAACCCAGTCGTTTCATTGATGAGATGCCCGTTGCGGAATTAACCTTTGCGGGCGGCCACGCCGACGCGGTGCAAGTTGTCACCAAAGACGAAGGCAAAGATAAATTAGCCAAACTCAAAGCCATGTTGAATCGCGGCAGCGAAGAACCCCAACCTTAACCTCGAAAAATCCCATGAGTTTATATAGCCAACTGCAAGCAGCTCGTAGCGAAGAAGACGTTAAGGACGCGTACATCAAAGCCTTGGGATTGAAGGGTTACACCAAGGGGCTGATTGATATTCAGAGCAAAGAAATTTGGTTTGAAGCCAAGGACACGGGCAAAACTTCCAGCTACGCGATGTTCACGCAACTGCTGCATTACGTTCAAGTCGCGCTCGATAAAGGCGAACCCGTACCGCCGTTTTTAGCGGTCATCGACACCGAAAAAGCCGCGCTGATGAAGAGTGCGGATGTGCTGCCATTCTTGAAAAAGAAAACGGTGAAGTGGGGCAAATCTGCCAGCCAATATACGCAAGATGCACTGGCGGAAATCTCCGCTTATATCGGCGCGCATTTCGTCTCATTTAAAATCTCCACCCACGAAGACGAATTCATCAGCACCGTCAAAGCCGCGATTAAATCCGGCGATATCATCCGCACGCCCATCACGCCGGATAACCTGAAACAAGTCTTCGATAAATGGGTCGAGATGATAGGACGCGAAATTGTTGGCGTGAATGAAGAGCATTACGCGCTGCTGTTCTTCGCCGACATCATGCACGACGGCACGGTTTCAACTCATGCGAATTTGCCCGCCGAATTGCTGCATAAAAATGGCGCACCGGTGTTTAGTCTGGCGGGCAAAAATTATGAACTAGGCAACAAAGAAGGCTATCGCCGTTTCTGGGCGATTTATCACAAACCGCCCAAAGCTGAATACCGCGACTACTTGCTAGAACGCCGCGACAGCTTGATTCCACTGGACGAGCGCAGCTTCAAAGGCGCGTACTACACGCCACTCGCAGTGGTCGATAAAGCCTACGACAAACTCGCCGAGACCTTGGGCAAAAATTGGCAGAAGGACTATATCGTGTGGGATATGTGTTGCGGCGTGGGCAACCTCGAAGTGAAGCACAGCAACCCACGCAACATCTACATGAGCACCTTGGACGAGGCGGATGTGGACGTAATGAAAGCCACCAAGACCTGCGTCGCCGCGACCCGCTTTCAATACGATTATTTGAATGACGACATCGTCGATGCGTCCACCATGAACGCAGACCTCCTCGCTCCTCCGCCCGTTCGCCCTGAGCTTGTCGAAGGGAACCCTTCGACAAGCTCACCACGCACGGTGGGCAGTATTGACTACAGCCTCACCAACAAAATGCCGCTGGGATTGCGCAAAGCAATTGCCGAAGGCAAGAAGATTTTGGTGCTGATTAACCCGCCGTATGCGGAGGTGGGAACTGGTGCGGACAGCGGCAACAAAGCAGGGGTAGCAAGTACCAAATTTGCTACTACTTCAATGAGTGATTACGGCAAGGCTAGTAATGAGTTATTTACCCAATTTGTAGTGCGTATTGCACAAGAAATACCCAATGCAACCTTGGCTATGTTTAGCAAACTGAAATATGTCAACGCGCCAAATTTTGAAAAATTTCGCGCTAAATGGCACGCAAAATACCTAGGTGGCTTCATTGTCCACAGCAAATCGTTTGATGGATTGAAAGGTAACTTCCCAATTGGTTTTCTAGTTTGGAAAACCAGTAATAACACAGAAAAAACAGGTGAGTTTGCGTCAATAGAAACCGAGGTTTTTGATAAAAATGTTTTGCCAATTGGCATTAAAGAATTTTATAACTTACCGAACAAAATATTTTTGAATGTTTGGCTAAATCGCCCTAAGAAAAATAATCAGCCTGCGTTGCCATTAAAGAACGGTATTGCACCTGCTACATCTTCACCTCGTGTTGATTGTTGGTCGGACAATGCTATTGCTTATATGTACTGCGGTAAAAATGACCTGCAACATGCAAATCAGCAAACTGTTTTATTTTCATCGCCATACGGGCAAGGCGATGGTTTTTATGTAACTCCTGAAAACTTATGGCAAGCCGCTGTTATTTACTCTGTGCGACGTGTTATTAAGCCAACATGGATTAACGACCGCGACCAATTTTTACAACCCACACAGCCACTCTCCGACGAATTCAAATCGGATTGTTTGCTATGGATGTTGTTCAACGGCAGCAACCTCACTGCGGGTGCAAACGACCTGGAATGGAATGACAAAAGCTGGTCGCTGGTGAATCATTTCATTCCGTTTACCGAAGCCGAAGTCGGCGCGCCAGATCGGTTTGAGTCGGATTTTATGGTGCAGTATTTGGCGGCGTTGCCTGCGTTAAAAACACCCTCACCCCAACCCTCTCCCGCCAGCGGGCGAGGGAGCAAAAGCGAGGCAGGCAAACAAAGCGACGCTTCGCTTCCCTCGCCCGTTTACGGGAGAGGGACTGAGGGTGAGGGACTTTCGGCCGAAGCGCGCGCCGTACTCGATGCGGGTCGCACCTTATGGCAAGCCTATTTTGCGCACACCGATGTGCGCACCGTGCGCGATGAATTAAAACTCAATCGCCCCGATGTCGGCTGGTATCAAATTCGCAACGCCTTGAAAAAACGCAACGAGAGCGGCGACACCGCGCCCGTCGATTTCACCCCGTTTGAAAACGCCTACAAAACCTTGAGCGAAAAACTGCAACCGCAGGTTTTTGAGTTGGGATTCCTTCGATGAGGGTGCACGGTGGGCATATAAAACCTGCCCACCCTAGACATCTGATAGATAGCATCGCGCCTGTGGGAGCTCGATTTATCGAGCGATGTTTTGGGTGTGGCAATCGCCCGACAAGTCGGCCTCCTACAAAAGGCAGCTACGTTTTAATTAAATTTTGTCAGGAGAAAAAATATGAATCCGCAACCTGCATTTTTTGAGCAAAACGCGATTCGTCGCGTGTATGACGAAGCGAGTGAAACCTGGTTTTTTTCGGTGATCGACATCGTGCAAGCCTTGACGCAGCAGGCTGATTATCAAACTGCCCGCAAGTATTGGAACAAGCTGAAAGAGCGGTTGGATAAGGAAGGCAGTCAACTGGTGACAAATTGTCACCAGTTGAAAATGACGGCGGAAGACGGCAAGCAACGCCTCACCGACGTTGCTACTGCCGAGACTTTGCTGCGCCTCGTTCAATCCGTGCCGAGCCCGAAAGCTGAGCCGATTAAGTTGTGGCTGGCGAAGGTGGGCTATGAGCGGATGCAGGAGTTGGCTGACCCGGCGCGCTCACTCGACCGCGCGCGTGAGACTTGGCAAAAACATGGGCGCAGCGAGAAGTGGATACAGCAGCGCATGACGGGGCAGGAGACGCGCAACAAGCTCACCGATTATTGGCGCGAACACGACATTAAGGCGGGCGAAGAGTACGCGATTCTGACCAACATCATTCATCAGGAATGGGCTGAGGTGGATGTCAAAGCGCACAAAAATATGAAAGGTTTGCAGTCGCAGAATTTGCGCGATCACATGAGCGAGGCGGAGCTTATCTTCACGGCATTAGCAGAATTATCCACGCGCCAAATTGCTGAAAGTATGGATGCGACGGGGATGAAAGAGAACAAGGCGGCCGCCAAAACAGGCGGCGGAATTGCAAAGAGCGCACGCAAAGAATTGGAAAGTAAAACCGGCAAAAAAGTAGTGAGTGGTGAAAATTATTTGCCGCCCAGTACGCAGAAAAAATTAAGTAAAAAATAATGTCCATCGTCCAAATCGTTATTAACGCTTTTACATGAATATGAATCCATGCTCTGAACTCCGCGCCCAAGCCTTGCTGTGTCTTATCGAAACGGATGCGGCACAAAAAGCCGCGCAGGTTTTTTGTTTAGCTCACGACTGGGCGGCGGGCGCGTTGCGCTTGGATACGCACGCGCAGCTTGCCGCACCTGCCATGATTCCAGGTCGTCCCGCCAAGCCTGAATTGGTGTTGCCTAAAGAGCTGGCGCATCGCTCGATGGTCACACCTGAAGGGCGCGCGACCTTGATTCATGCCATGACGCATATCGAATTTAACGCCATCAATTTGGCGTTGGACGCGCTGTGGCGATTTGCCGATATGCCTGCCGATTACTACACGGATTGGCTGCGTGTGGCGCATGAAGAGGCGCAGCATTTTTCGATGTTGGCGGCGCATTTGCAGACCTTGGGCTATCACTACGGCGATTTTCCTGCGCATAACAGCTTGTGGGAAATGGCGGACAAAACGCGTGATGACGTGCTGGCGCGGATTGCTTTAGTGCCGCGCACTATGGAGGCGCGCGGGCTTGATGCCACGCCCAAAGTGCGCGCCAAACTCGCCCAAGCAGGCGACCAAACAGCCGCCGCAATCATGGATATTATTTTGCGCGAAGAGGTTGGGCATGTGCGGGTGGGTAACCGTTGGTATGGTTATTTGTGCGAGCTGCGCGGCGTAGATCCGATTGCGACGTATGCGCAGTTAGCTCGTCAATATGCCGCTCCCGTGTTGCGTGGACCATTCAATTTGGCAGCGCGTAAAGCAGCGGGGTTTAGTGATGCGGAGTTGGCGGCGTTAGGAGCGACTTAATAGCCTTAGATTTTGCCAGTGTCTTGGTCGTGACCGTGGCGTTTGTAGAGCACGGTCATAATCCCTGATAGCAGCAGACCAAACACGGTGATGACGAGATAGATGCTGAGGTTCATTTTTTCCATGGTGGCATACAGCGCGAGCATGGCGAAGATGCTCAAATTTTCGTTGAAATTTTGCACCGCAATCGAGCTGCCTGCGCCCATCAATAAATGTCCACGATGTTGTAACAGCGCGTTCATCGGCACCACGAAATAGCCCCCCATCGCGCCGATGACGATGAGCAAAATAATCGCCAAGGTGGGATGCGTAATCGGAATCATCATCAGCGCCACTAAGCCCATCGCAATGCCGATTGGTAATACTTTTACTGAGTGTTCGAGTTTGACGAATTTGGCTGCCAAAATTGAGCCAATAGCGATGCCCAATGCCACCCAAGCGGTGAGTTTGGCGGCGGCACTAAAGTCGTAATGCAATGCCACGCCCGCCCATGCCAATACTAATAAACGTAAGGTCGCGCCCGTGCCCCAAAATAGCGTGGTCACGCCTAGCGAGACTTGTCCGAGCGGGTCGCGCCACAATAGTTTGAAGTCGTGCCAAAACGCTTTAATCAGAAATACGGGGCTACGATTGAGTGGTTTATGGTCGATGGCGACGCGTGGGATGTACAGATTAAACAGCGCGGCGAGGACATAAATACCGACGATGATGCTGATGGCTAATTCAGCAGCCGTGTCGATGCCAGTTTCTAAATACGGCACATTCCAGCAAGTGAGTAAGGCATTTGAGAGGGCAGGACTGAGCATAATGCCGCCGACCACTGCGCCCAGAATAATTGCCATGACGGTGAGACCTTCCATCCAACTATTGGCGATGACTAATTTTTCGGGTGGTAAGTATTCGGTAAGGATGCCGTATTTGGCGGGCGAATACGCTGCCGCGCCTAAGCCGACCAAACCATATGCCAGCAAGGGATGTACGCCCAGCAGCATCAGCACGCAGCCAAAAATTTTGATGTTGTTAGAGACAAACATGACGCGCCCTTTGGGCAGCGAATCGGCAAATGCGCCGACGAAGGGGGCTAATACGATGTAGGAAAAAATAAAGGCTTCTTGTAAAACGGGGGTGTGCCAAGCGGGCGCGTGCAGGTCTTTTAACATCGCAATGGCGGCGAACAACAAGGCATTGTCGGCAAGCGCGGAGAGGAATTGCGCCGCTAAAATGATGTAGAAACCAATCTTCATACGGGTAGGCGTTTTTTTGTGAGGGCGTTTTATATCACGAAACTATTGCCCCTGCTATCATTGCTTCACTTAACTCCACGCAAAGTTTTATGTCACGTCCCATCACGGCTCAAATCAATCTCGACGCACTCGCACACAATCTGCATACCGCACGCCGTTCCACTTCCGCACGCATCATGGCCGTTATCAAAGCTGATGCGTACGGTCACGGCTTGCTGCGTGCCGCCGCCGCATTAAATGAGGCTGATGGGTTTGCTTTGCTGGATATACAAGATGCGATTGCTTTGCGCGAGGCGGGCTTTCGTCAAACGATATTACTGTTAGAAGGATTTTTTACTGCTGATGAGTTACAGGCGGTGGCGCAATACGATTTGAGTTGCGTGATTCATAACGATGCGCAAATCGCGCTGCTGGATGCCTATCCCAAACGTGGCGATTTATCGGTGTGGCTGAAGGTGAATAGCGGCATGAATCGTTTGGGCTTTACACCCGAAAATGTGGCGGGAGCGATGGCGCGTTTGCGCGCGCATCAGGCGGTCGCTGATGTGACGTTGATGACGCACTTCGCTCATGCCGATGAAGTGCGCGGGGTGGCGGAGCAGCTGGAAACTTTCCATCAAGTCGCCAGCGATTATCGTGTGCCGCGCTCACTCGCCAATTCTGCCGCACTGCTGCGTTATCCGCATACGCATGGCGATTGGGCTCGTCTAGGCATCATGCTGTATGGCGCGTCGCCGTTCGCCGATAAAACTGCGCAAGAGCTGCGCTTGCGTCCCGCCATGAGGTTAAGCAGCAAACTGATTGCGATACAAAATTTGCAGCGCGGCGATGAAATCGGCTACGGCGCGCAGTTTCAAGCGACGCACAACATGCGCATCGGCATCGTCGCCTGTGGTTACGCCGATGGTTATCCGCGCCATGCTCCCAATGGCACACCTGTGTTGGTGAATGGGCAGCGTACGCAAACCTTAGGGCGCGTCTCGATGGATATGCTCTATGTCGATTTAAGCCCCGTGTTGCAAGCCGAGCTAGGCAGCGAAGTGGTGCTGTGGGGCGAGGGGATGCCTGTCGAAGAAGTGGCGCGTGCAGCAGGAACAATCAGCTACGAATTGTTGTGTGGCGTGACTAAGCGCGTACCGATTACCGTGCGCTAGCAGCATAAAAAAGCGTTGTAAAAATTCTGACATATTTTTATATTCTGTATAGAATGCGCGCCCGAAACTGCTGGGTGGGTATAGGCAGTTTGTCAGGAAGTCCTTTTGTTCCAATCTCAATAACAAACTTTAATGAAAGAAATTACCATGAAAAAAAGCATGATGAGTGTTGCAGTAACAGCGGCTCTGTTGAGCATGTCAGCGGTTCAAGCCAGTGAATTCAAAGGCGCGTATATCGGCGCAAACGTGGGTATCAACCACAGCAAAATCGGTACAGTTTCAGCTGCGAACAAGTTTTACCCAGGCGTACAAGCGGGTTACAACTGGGATTTGACTAGCAATGTATTGTTGGGCGTGGAAGGTTTTGTTGACGGTCATAGCAAATCGGTTACAGGTAATGATGCGGGTATCGACGCTAAGCTGGGTTACACCATGGGCAACTTTATGCCTTACGCACGTTTAGGTGCGGCAGCAACAACACCAGGTACACGCGTACATGGCGGTTTGGGTTTGGAATATAAATTCGCACCAAGCTGGTCAGCATTGGCTGAAGTAACGGCTGATATGAAAAAAGTAACGGGCGTTGCGCAACGCAACACTAACTTCGCTATCGGCGTGAACTACTACTTCGACAAACCAGCCGTTGCTGCTGCCGCTGTGGTTGCTGCGGTCGTTGCGGCTCCTGCTGTGATGAAAAAAGCTGAGCCAGTTGCGGCTCCAGCTCCGGTAGCTGCACCAGTAGCAGCTCCTGCTCCAGTAGTGGTTGCACCCGTTGCAGCTCCTGTTGCAGCACCTAAAGTGTTTACTTTGAAAGGGACGAACTTTGCAACGTCTTCTGCAAAACTGATGCCTGCTGCTTCTAAGCAAATGGCTGAAGTGTTGGAATACGCAAAGAACAGCAAAGAAAACTTCAACGTGGTAGGTCATACCGACAGCCGTGGTTCAGAAAAGAAAAACCAAGTGTTGTCAGCCGCGCGTGCTGCTTCAGTTAAGGCTTACTTGGTTGCGCATGGTGTAGCGGCTGCTCGCATCACAACTTCAGGTGCTGCTTCAACTAAACCCGTTGGCGACAACAAGACTGATGCTGGTCGTGCTGAAAACCGTCGCGTAGAAGTGACCGCAGTTGCAGCTAAGTAAACTTAGTTCACACTCAAAACCTGACTAGGTTTTGAGTTAGCAAGAAAAAAACGCGCTGGCAACAGTGCGTTTTTTTACGTCCTGATATTTTTTTCCGCAGCTTTTTGCTTCAGCTATAATGCGCGCCCTTATCGTTTTTCAAAACTGCCTCAGATGAAAATTGCGCTTGCTCAAATGAACTGTGTACTGGGCGATTTAGCCGCTAACTCCGCGCAGATTTTGCGCTACGCCGAACAAGCTAAAGCACAGGGTGCGAGCTTGTTGCTGACCCCCGAATTAAGTTTGTGCGGCTATCCGCCTGAAGACTTGTTATTGCGCGATGGTTTTTATGTTGCCAACGCGCAAGCCTTGCAGGACTTGGCTTTGCAGGTGCAAGGCATTGCGGTATTGGTCGGTCATGCGCATGAAATTGATGGTGAGCATTACAACGCGGCATCGCTGTTGCGCGACGGAAAAATTGAGCTGACGTATTGCAAACACGAGCTGCCCAACTACGCGGTGTTTGATGAGCAACGCTATTTTGTGGCGGGTAAAGACGCGGCGGTATTTACGCTGCATGGCGTGCGTTTCGGCATCAACATTTGCGCCGATGTGTGGGAACAGGAGGCGGCGCAACGTGCCGCCGCAGCGGGTGCGCAAGTGTTGTTGGTGATGAACGCTTCGCCGTTCGCCATGGCAAAACAGCAACGTCGTTATGCCGTGGTGCGTGAACGCATTGCGGAAAATAATATGGCGGTGGTGTATGCCAATTTAGTCGGCGGACAAGACGAATTGGTGTTCGATGGCGGCTCGTTCGCGATGAATCACAACGGTGACTTAGTCGCGCAAGCCGCGCAGTTGCAAGCGGGTTTGAGCATCATCGCCATCGCACCCGATGGCACACCCAGTGGCGCGATGATTCCTTTATTAGAGTCGCACGCCTGCGTGTATCAAGCGTTGTGTTTAGGGGTGAAAGATTACGTTGGCAAAAATGGTTTTCCAGGCGTGTTACTAGGTTTGTCGGGCGGCATAGATTCGGCGTTGACCTTGGCGATTGCGGTGGATGCGCTGGGCGCGGATAAGGTGCACGCGGTGATGATGCCGTCGCCTTACACCGCTGATATTAGCTTGGTCGATTCGCGTGAGATGGTGAAAATTTTAGGCGTGCGTTATGACGAGTTGTCGATTAACCAGACGTTTGAAAATTATTTAAGCACGCTCGCGCCTAGTTTCGCAGGGCGTGCCGCCGACACCACCGAAGAAAATCTGCAAGCGCGCATACGCGGCACTTTGCTGATGGCGTTGTCGAATAAGTTTGGCGCGCTGGTGCTGACCACGGGCAATAAATCTGAAATGAGTGTGGGCTACGCGACTTTGTATGGCGATATGGCGGGTGGCTTGGCGGTGCTCAAAGATGTTTTCAAAACCTTGGTGTATGACTTGTCGCGTTATCGCAATACGCAAGGGCTGGTGATTCCTGAACGCATCATCACGCGTCCGCCCAGTGCCGAATTGCGCCCCGATCAAACTGACCAAGACAGCTTGCCGCCTTACGATATTTTGGACGGCATTGTCTCGCTGTATATGGAGCAAGATCAGTCGATACTCGACATCATTGCGGCGGGCTATGCACCAGCCGATGTGCGTCGCGTGGTGCGTTTAATTCGCTTGAGCGAATACAAGCGTCGCCAGTCGGCGGTGGGCATCCGCATTACTGAACGCGGCTACGGCAAGGATTGGCGTTATCCGATTACGGTGCGTTATCAAGATGATTTTTAGGTGGAAATGCCGAGCGCAATTTGGTTGACATACATTGCGACAAAATGTCGCATCCATAAACAAAAAAATGTTGCATAATGCCGCCGCGCTTTAATCGTATAGCTAATTATTCCATGCCTATCATTGTTAAACAGCAGGGTATGGGGTAATCACTAAAGCGTAACACTGTTTATTTTTATTTATTGAAAAGGATGAGAAATGAAAAAAATTATCACAAGTTTGGCAGTAGCAGGTTTGATGGTTGCAGGTAGCGCAATGGCGGGTGATTATTCAACCGCTTCATGCAAAGCTTGTCATGCAGTGGGTAAAGACACCGTTGGTCCAGATTGGAAAGTTATTGCTGACCAATACGGCGATGCAAAAACTTTGGCTGCGGTGTTCAAGTCAGGTTTCAAAGTTGAAGACCGTAAATTAGCAGCAAGCAATCCTAAATGGAAAGCTCAAGCAGCAATTATGACTGGTCAATACGCTAGCAACATCAAAGGCAAAGAAGACGCAGCAGCAGAAGCACTGTTCGCAGCAGTTAAAGCAGGTAAAATCTAAGCACGTTTAGTGTTTAAGATGTTAAAAAGGCGACCAACTTGGTCGCCTTTTTTTACGCCTAAATTCTCCCATCACGCAGTCCCCCATCCCTCGCTAAGCCAATTTCTATCAGGGTGCGACAATATGCCGCATCCTCAGCAGGGTTACTTATCTATATAGTCCGCGCGATTTTGAAAACGGTATAGCTAATTAACTTAACAGAGGAGTGTGGCGTGAATAAAAAACTACAAACGGCGGGACAAGTTTTTGCCTTGAGCTGTCTTTATGTGAGCGTAATGAATGCGGCGGTGGCGGTGGAAGAAGTCGCACCTGCGCAATTGGATGAGGTGGTGGTGTCGGGTTCACGCACCTCCGAAAAACTATCGAAAACGCCGATGGCGGTGGGCAAGGTGGGGCAGAAAGAATTACTGCGCGATAAACCTAAAACGATAGGCGAAGCCATCAATCGCGTAGCGGGGGTGAGCTGGAATGATCTAGGTAATGAGCAGCACACCATGGGCATCCGCCAACCCAATAGCGCCAATGCGGTGTATCAATATCTGGAAGATGGTGTGCCGATTCGTCCTTTGGGCGTGTTCAATCACAACTCGCTGAATGAGATGAATCTGGCGGGTTCGGAAAGCGTGGAAGTTGTGAAGGGCGCGGCGTCGTCTTTGTACGGCAGTAATGCGGTGGGTGGTGCGGTGAATTTTATGAGTGCGCGCCCCTCTGCCACACCGACGGCTAAGGTGGGCGTGCGTCACGACAACGTGGCAGGTTTTAGCCGTATTGATACGGGTGCGTCGAATACTTGGGGAGATTTAGGGGTGCGCGTATCGCATTACAGTTCACGCCGCACCACCAATAACTGGCAGCAATACAGTCGTGGTGCAAAAGATTCGTTCACCGTGCGCGGCGATTATTTACTGAGCGACAGCGCGTTGTTGCGTTCAACTTTGACATACTCAAATTTGGATAGCGCGATGACGGGTGGGCTGACAGAAAACGACTATCGCACCAACCCAGGTAAGAGCGTCAACACTTTTACTTATCGTAAAGATAAAACCCTGCGCGCGAACTTGGCTTGGGAAGGTCAAACCAGCGCAAACGGCACGACTACGGTTACCTTGTTCACGCGTAAAAATGACCACGGTCAGCTGCCTAGCTACACCATCAATGGCTGCGTGGGCGCGAATTGTAAAGGCACGATTAACAACAACGCGATTACTTCGTTCGGCGTGGATGCTAAACATAATCAAGAATTTGATTGGCTGGCAGCGCGTGTCGTGGCGGGTGTGTATGTCGATAAAACCAACAACACTTATGTCAGCGACAACTTGAAAATTACCCGCGATGTGGCTTCGGGTCGTTATTTAACTTATGCGATGAATAGTGCCGCAGCACCTTTAGGTCGCCGTGATTTCAAAACTGACATTACCAACACCGCGTTGTTTGGTCAGTTTGAAGTGTCGCCTGTAGAGGCACTGCGGGTAGTGTTAGGCGGACGTAGCGATAGCATCAATTACAACTATCAAAACAATCTCACGCCGGGAGTCAATTTTGGTGCGGCAAATGAATCGCGCAGCTTCTCGCACTTCAGTCCTAAGCTCGGTGCAACTTACGCCTTGGCAGCTAAAACCAGTGTTTACACCAATCTTTCACAAGGCTTTGTACCGCCTGAAGTCAGTCAGTTGTACGGCACGAACAATGTCCCTAATTTGCGCCCAGCAACGTATAACAACGTCGAGTTAGGCTTGCGCAGCAGCTTCTTAGAAGGTGCGTTAAAACTCGACACGGCGGTGTATCAATTAAGTGGTACCGACACCATTGTGAGTTACACCATCAGCCCAGGGCTAAGTGAAAACCGCAACGCAGGTAAAACACGCAGCAAAGGTGTGGAGTTGGCTTTAGCGTATGAAGCAGGTGAGTTTGATGGACGTTTAGGGACGACCATTGCCAGTCATCGCTTTGACCAATACGCCGCTTCAACGACGCTGAACTACAGCGGCAAAGCCATGCCGCAAGCACCCAATAGTTTGACCAATTTAGAAGTTGGCTACAAACCTGTTGCGGGTGCACGGGTGGCGTTAGCGGTGGTTAAGCAAGGTTCGTATTGGATGAATAACGCCAATACCGTGAGCTATGCGGGGCACACCTTGTTGAATGCCAGTGGCAGCTATGCGTTTGCAGCAGGTTGGGAAGGCTGGTTACAAGGTCGTAATTTGACTAACAAACTGTATTCAGATTCGTCATCGAGTAGCTATTCAGGCGTGGGGGCTTATACACCTAACGTACAGAATTCCTATACACCCGGCGCACCACGCAGTGTGATGTTGGGCGTGACGTACAACTTCGACGCAGCTAAATAAGCACTGCTAACAGCGCACAGTTGTGCTGCGCTGTTAGGTTAAAAACTCAAATTTTGCTGCGGCTGTGATCGCGCGGTGAGATTTGAATTTTTAGCGCAGTTTTTGAATTAAAAATCAGGGGAAATTGATGACTAAACATTTATATCGTTGGCACTGGCGGATTGGCATGGTGGCGTTAATTGCCATTGTGGTGTGGTGCTTTTCGGGGGTGTTGCATCCGATTATGTCGCGCTTTCAAGCTAAAGCCGTGAAGCTGGACGCGGTGCAGCTCATCACGCCTAGCACGCTACAAACGCCTGCTGAGGTGTTGGCACAAAACAGTATTACGCAAGTTGCCGAATTGAATGTGCTGAATTGGCAAGGCAAAACTTGGTATCAAGTGCGTCTGCCGAATCAGGCACAGCGCGATTACTTTAATGCCGCAGATGGTGCGCTGTTGCCGCAAGGCGACGCGTTATATGCGCAACATTTAGCGCGTGAGTATTTGGGCGATGTGAAATCCGAGATTACTGAAAGCCGCTTGCTGACGGAGTTTACGGGCGAGTACGCCGATGTGAATCGCTTGTTGCCCGTGTGGCAAATTCAATTCAAACGTGATGATGGAATGCGCGTGTATATAGCCACGGGCAGTGGTCGCATGGCGACGTTGGTGGATAACCTCAAAGCCTTTTCATCGACGGAATTTTCGCTGCTGCATCGTTGGGATTGGATAAACACGTTGAGTCCTTGGCTGCGCGTAGCGTTGGCGAGCGTGATGCTGCTTGCCAACATCGCGGTGGTGGTGATGGGGATGTGGATTTATGGGCTGCGCTGGAATAATTTTTCGCCCAAATGGGGCTTGCGCCGCGTGCATCGCATCACGGGTATTACTTTATCGGTTGCGGCATTGATGTTTGCAGTGAGTGGCTTGTATCACTTGTGGAATAAGCAAGTGCGGGGTGATAACGCCACACGCATTGCACTCGCCGAGCAGCTTTTGAGTGTGAGTGATTTAACGCTTGCGCCTAGTAGCATTGACACAGGCATGAATGCAGTGCGTCGTCTGTCTTTGGTGCAGTGGGATGGACAAAATTATTGGCGTTTTGAGCCATCACAGGCTAAGCCCGCCAAGCCTGTGATGGGTGACCCTGAGCATCAACACGGCAAGCCAGCGGATAAACCACCTGCTACGCCAAGCGTTGATTACACAACCACGGATGGCGTGCTAGTGGCGATGGGCGATGCCGCTTATGCGCAAGCGATATTGCGTGAGGCTATTCCTGCTGCCGCGCCTAACGCGCCGCTTACCGTAATCAATCGCTTTAGTGATGACTACGGATTTCTGTATAAACGCTTACCCGTGTGGCGGGCGCAATATGATGATGGCAAAACGCTGTACGTCGATACCGCTGATCGAAAAATTGCGGCGGTGATACAAACTTCAGACCGTGCCGAACGCTGGGTATTTTCTAATATCCACAAGCTCAACTTCCTAGACCCTGTCATCGGCAAAGATTGGCGCGATTTAGTGGCAGGCGTGTTGGCGGCAAGTTTAATGATGATTTCTATACTCGGTGCTTGGTTGTATTTACGCGTCCGCATGAAGCGCACAGCAGGCAAGACAAGCGTGAAAAATTAAGGTATGTTGAATGTCCGTTGACGAACTAAATTAAGGAGAAAAACATGAATCGCAGAGAACTATTATTGGGTGGTTTGGCAATAGCAGGAAGTGCCTTAACAGGGCGCGCAATGGCAGCAGAACATCAGCATGATATGAGCGGCATGAATCACGATATGGGCGCGATGGCTGCGCATCATCACGACACGCCTTATGCGGCACTGGGATTGTCGGCCGCCGATTGTTTGCAAAAAGGGCAAGTTTGTTTAAGTCATTGTTTGGTGCTGTTGAGTGAGGGCGATAAAGCCATGGCGGCGTGTGCACAAAGCGTCAATCAAATGTTGGCGTTGTGTGCGGCGGTGCAACAATTAGCCAATCAAAACTCCAAACAACTAAGCCGTGTTGCCGCGATTGCGATGGACGCGTGCCAGCAATGTGAAGACGAATGCAAAAAACACGCTGACAAACATGCGGTGTGCAAAGCCTGTGGCGAAAGCTGTGCGGCTTGTTATAAAGAGTGTAAAAAACTCGCTGTTTAATTCATCCGTAAGTGCGCGAACAGGCTGGACACTCAGCCTGTTTTTTTATGCAAATATCAGCTAAGTCTCCTATACACACTCGTATTTCAGAGCGGTAAGGGGGTGTTAAGTGAATGTGCTTAAGCTGTTACATCATCCTGTCGAATGGCCTTTTTCAACTGTGTATATTGATACTTATTCTCATCCCGTCGAGATTTCGTTACGCTGGCGCGGTCTATTTGTTGCCGCCGTGGTGGTGCTGCACCTTGCTGTGTTAGGGACATGGACGGCGCATCATGCGCTCGTCAGCGTGCCACACCAGATGAGTATCAGCATGGCGATGGCGCAGCCGCAACAGCCTACTCCGCCACAGCCCGCGCCGCCTATGCCGAGTAAACCTGTGCCACCCGTTGCCCAACCACAGCGCGTCGCACAGGCTATTGCCCCCGCCCCCGTGGATGCCACACCACCACCAGCAGCATCGCCAGCACCCGCCGCGCCTAGCGTCCCTAGCCCGCCCGCGTTAGCTGATCGAGAGCCTGATTTTGCGGCGGCATATTTGAATAACCCCAAGCCTGTTTATCCGCTCGCCGCAAGGCGTATGGGCTGGCAGGGCAAGGTCATCGTGCGCGTAGAAGTGTTGGCAAGTGGTGCGGCGGGTGCGGTGTCGTTGTATCAAAGTAGCGGGCGCGAAGCCTTGGATAACGCGGCATTAGCAG
>JARCRQ010000016.1 GCA_029850585.1 Sideroxydans sp. | reverse complement strand
CTCATCCACCCTACGCGCCTTGATTTGCAAGCCATACAAGGTTTCGACCACTTTGAACATGCCAGGCAATACCGCATCTTCGGGGAAGTATTGCTTCACTTCTTGTTCGGAAAACGCATAGCGTTGCTCGCGCAATTTTTCGCTGGCGTAGCTCACGTCCCATGAATTTAATTCGTTCAAATTTAATTTTTCGCGCGCAAATTCGCGCAACTCAACTAAATCTTTTTCCGCAAAAGGTCGCGCGCGTTGCGCCAATTCGCGCATAAATTCCACCACTTGTTTAGGCGTGTCCGCCATCTTGCTGGCTAACGACAACTCACCAAAATTTGCAAAGCCCAACACGCGCGCTTCTTCACCGCGCAAGGCAACAATTTCACTCATCAACGCGCTGTTATCTTGCTCGGCTTTGCCAAATTCCGAGGCGCGTGTGCTGTAGGCGCGATACAGCTTTTCACGCAACTCTCGATTGTCGGCGAACTGCATCACCGGCATATACGACGGAGCTTTTAAGGTGAATAGCCAACCTTGTTTTTCAGCTTCTGTTGCCGCATCAGCCGCCGCTTGCAGTGCGTCTTCTGGCAGTCCGCTCAATTCATTTTTGTCGCTGATGAGCAAGGAATAATCATTGGTCGCATCCAATAAATTATCGGAAAAGCGCGACGATAATTCGGATAATTTTTCTTGAATTTCCAAGTAGCGCGCTTTTTTGTCGTCGGCTAATTCCGCACCGCCTAAACGAAAATCACGCAATTCATTCTCGATAATTTTTTTGCGCGCCTCGCTCAATCCCGCAAACTCATCACTGTTGCGCAAGGCTTTGAATTTATCGAACAGCGCGAGGTTTTGTCCTAGCTCGGCATAGAAAGCAGTAATTTTAGGCAGCGTGGCGTTATACACCTCGCGCAATTCTGGCGAATTCATCACCGCATTCAAATGCCCCACTGGCCCCCAAGCACGCGAGACGCGCTCGTTCGCATCTTCCATAGGTGCTACAAAATTTTGCCAAGTGGGCGCGCGGGTGTCGGCTAATAATTGCGCAACTAACGCGCCCATCTCAGCGAGTAGTTTTTCGATCGCAGGCGCGACATGTTCGGTTTTAATCTCGGCAAAACGGGGTAAGCCTGAGCAATCTAGGAGTGGGTTCATATTAAAAAAGGTGTGTGGGAAATAGTAAATTAAGACGCGCTGACCATTATAAAGCGCGCGACAAATCGCCGCGCGCAAAGCCTGTCAGTGCTGAAGTGATGCCCTTGCCCAAGGCAATCACTTTGAACAAATCACCCATTTCTGACGGGCTGGTGAGTTTTTGTAATTGCGCTGAAAGCGGTAAATAAACGCGCAGATTTTCGGGGTCTTCTTGCGCGAGTAGGTCGGTGATGCCGCCGTTGATTAGGAAGAATGCTTGGTTGGTGTAGCCCAATAATTCGAGGCCTGCGTCGATACCGCATTCGGCGATGGCGGTGAAATTCACATGCGCGGTAATGTCCTGCAAGCCAGGTAAATAAAAGGCATCGTCGTGGGCGTGGTGGCGGTAATGACACATCAGCGTGCCGCGATTTCGTTGCGCATGATAAAACTCGGACGCGCCAAAACCGTAGTCGATGAACAGCAGCGCGCCTTGTTCTAAACGTGCGGCGAGGCTTTGCGTTAAGCCGCGTGCGGCGAGGCAAATTTCGCTCTGATAATCATCTGGCACGCTGATATGGTGTGCGGCTGCCAGCAACTCAGCATCGACAATGTCGCGCGTGGCATACGCAAAACCCGACTCCGTTGCGACTACGCCGCGTTCTTGCACGCCGCCGTCACGCCAGTCAACTAAGTGCACGGGCAAGGCATCTAACACTTCGTTGGCAATCATTGCGCCCGAAAACTTTTCTGGCAACGCGTCCAACCACTGCACGCGCGCCAATAAATGCGGTAATTTCTCTTGCACCAAAGCGCGCTGGCGTTGGCGCAAATCGGCACTCACTTCGAGTATTGAATAGCTGTCGGGTAGGGCATTTAACGCTGCTAATTCGGTGAGCATATCCACCGCCAATTTGCCGCTGCCCGCGCCCAATTCCAAAATATGCGGCGCGCTTTGCGCCATGATTTGCTGCATTTGGCGCGCCAAAGTTTTGCCGAATAAAATTGATAATTCAGGCGCGGTAATAAAGTCGCCCGCTTCGCCAAACTTGTGCGCCCCCGCCGTGTAATAGCCCAAGCCCGGCGCGTACAACGCAAGCTCCATATAGCGCGCAAACGAAATCCAGCCGCCGTGAGTGGCAATGTCGTGCTGAATAAATTGCGTTAAATGATGGCTGTGGGCGAGGGCGGCGGGGCTAGGTGAAGGTAGGGAATTTAGCATGGGCTGGTATAATTTGAAGTTGAGGGTGTGGCTAAAAATTCAAATATCGAAGCGAGACTAGGCGCGAGCGAAAAATTACGACGCGGCATAGGACAGCTATGTAAGGAGTAATTTTTTGTGAGCAACAACGCATCGCGATGAGATTTGATTTTTTAGCCGCATCCGATGGGATTTTAGTGGAGTGAGCGATGCAAGGCAAAGTGATATTGGTGACAGGCGGTGCGAAACGCGTAGGTGCGGCGATTTGTCGTCGTCTGCACGCAGCGGGTGCGCACCTCGCCATTCATTACCACACCTCACAGGCGCAAGCGCAAGCCTTGCAAACCGAGCTGAATGCGCTGCGCGCGGACAGTGTGGCACTTTTTTCTGCGGACTTACTCGACCTGCAAGCCTTGCCTTTGCTGGTCACGCAGAGCATCGACCGCTTCGGCAGATTGGATGGTTTGGTGAATAACGCATCCAGTTTTTATGCCACGCCGCTGGTGGATGCAACGGAACAAGACTGGCACGACTTGCTTGGCACCAACCTGAAAGCCCCGCTGTTCTTAGCTCAAGCGGCGGCAACTGAATTACGTCGCACGCAGGGCAGCATCGTCAACATCGTCGATATACATGCCGAACGCCCGATGAAGAATCATCTGGTTTATAGCGTGGCTAAAGCGGGGCTGCGTGCCTTGACCTTGGGCTTGGCGCAAGAACTCGCACCCGAAGTGCGCGTCAATGGCGTGTCGCCTGGAGCGATTCTGTGGCCCGAACACGGCGATTGGCAAGACACGGAAAAGCGTACGGCTATCGTCGCACAAACTTTATTGCAACGCGTCGGCACGCCCGACGATATTGCTAAAACGGTATTATTTTTATTGCAAGACGCACCATATATCACGGGTCAAGTCATCGCGGTGGATGGCGGCAAGAGCATCAACACTTAACGAGAATTTTATGAACGCAATCGCACAAGCTATCAACTTTGAAGAGCACTCCAACAACTTTAATCGCCTGCGCTCGCGCCTTGAACATCAGGTCGGCAAAGCCATCGCCGACTTCAACATGATTGAAAACGGCGACAGCGTAATGGTGTGTTTGAGCGGCGGCAAAGACTCGTACACCTTGCTGGATATTTTGTTGGCGTTGCGCAAACGCGCACCGATTGATTTCCGTATCGTGGCGATGAATCTCGATCAAAAACAACCAGGGTTTCCTGCTGAAATTTTACCTGCGTATCTAAAAAATCTCGGTGTGGAATATCACATCGAAACGCAAGACACTTATTCCATCGTCAAAGAAAAAATTCCTGAAGGCAAGACTACTTGCTCGCTGTGTTCACGCTTGCGACGCGGCATTATTTATCGCGTGGCGGGCGAGTTGGGCGCGAACAAAATCGCGCTAGGACATCACCGCGACGACATGATAGAAACGCTATTTTTGAATATGTTTTTTGCGGGCAAACTTAAAGGTATGCCACCCAAACTGATTACCGACAAGGGCGACCACATGGTGATTCGTCCGCTGGCATATTGCGCGGAGAAAGACATCGCACGCTTTGCGCGCGCCATGGAGTTTCCGATTATTCCGTGCAATTTGTGTGGCTCACAAGAAAATCTGCAACGCCAAAACGTCAAGGAAATGTTGCAGGCATGGGAGCTGCAATACCCCAATCGCACCGCCACGATGTTCACCGCCATGCAAAATGTTTCCTCGTCGCATTTGATGGATAGCAGCTTGTTCGACTTCAAAAATATCCAAATGGGCGACGCGCACGCGCAAGGCGATGTGGCGTTTGACCAAGAATCGGCGTGCTAATTGAACTAAAATTTAGCCATCCGCTCGTAAGCCTCGCTTTTATTATTTAATTTCTTAGGAACTCACCATGAACAACTCAATGCGTTTATCGACTTTGCTGATTGCCTTATTGCTTACCGCGTGCGCCGCGCCAGTCAAAATTGCCGTGCAAGCCAACGATGCGCAACTGGCTAAATACAAAGAGCTATCGGCTTTGGATATTGTCTCGGCGTTAGAAAAAAATGTTGCCGAGGCGAAGACGGAGGGGATGCCTTTTACTGCGCCGCATTATTTCAAAGAAGCCACGCAAACTTTAAGCGCGGCACAAAATGGCTTGAGCAGCCAACCTAAAGATCAGCTTGCGCAACAAGCGGCGAAAGGCGATGCGATTTTAGAAAAAGGGCGCGCCATCATGGCGGTGGTGCAATATCGTTTCGCCAATGAGCTCGCCTTAAAAGCACAGTTAGATAGCTTAGATACGGATAAATCTTTGCCGAAAGACTATGCCAATGTGATGGGCGATTTCGCTGATTTAATCAATGTGGTCGAGGCGGAAAAAGCCGACAACATCGACAAGAAAAAAGAAACCTTGCTCAAAGAGTTGACCAGCTTAGAAGTGCGCTCTGTGCAAGAAGGTGCATTGCATAGCAGCGAGGTGATTAACGACGATAGCAAATCCAAAAATGCCGACAAGCAAGTGCCAGCAAGCTATGCCGAAGCCGTGCGCATTTACCTAGATGCCAAAACAAAAATCGCCGCCGCAGCGCACGACAAAGAGTTAGTGCAACGCTTAAGCGCGCAAGCCTTGTTCGCGGCACGTCACGCGCAACAGCTCAACGACCGCGTGACCGAGCTGCAAAATCAAATCAAAGGCGTGGTCGCAAAACCCGCTGTTGGTGTGAATCTGGGCGGCTTAACGGGCGTGAGTATCAACACCCAAGTGGGCGGCGCGCCTGCGGTGGAAAAAGGCTTAATTGAGAAAATTGCCATGCAAGACGAAGAGCGTTTGGGGCTAATCGGTAGCGCGTTAGGCTATAAAGATGTGCGTGATTTGAGCATTGAAAAACAGGCGCAAGAATTGAAACGTGCTGCCACCGAGCTGAACGAACAAGCAAAAAACGAAGCGGGGTTAGCCACCACCAAAGTATTAGAAACGCGTCTGCAAGCCGCTAGCGATGTGAATAAAAAAGCAACTCAGCAACTCGCCGATAAAGATCAATTACTGGCGGAAAAGGACGTACAAATCTCCAAGCTGAACGAGCAAATAACCGCGCTCGAAGCTGCGCGTGACAGCCAAACTGCTGCGACAATTAAAATTCCAACCGTCAAGAAAAAGCAATAATTCCCCAAGCGACTTTGAGACGGAAAAAAGCTCCTGTGTTGCAGGAGCTTTTTTCCGTCTCGCGTTCGGTAAATTCAATGCTACAAAAATTAAATCGCAGCCACGGCAACTTTCATAATCACCTTGCGTATCGCGCCACTACCTACCAGCGGCGCGTGCGCATCGTCAGGGAAGAAGATACAAAAGTGTGCAGGCGGCACCGCTATCCATGTCGCAGGCGCATCGTCAAAAAAACGTATATCCCGTTCCAAATTATGTTCATCTATAGGCTGATTGCAATCGGACAAAGCCTGCCACCCCATCTCGTCTAGTCCAGCTAAAACCAGCTGAATGTCGATGTAACGACGATGTGCTTCCAGCTTCGCCTCAGCACGCGTGCGCCCGTTAGCGTGTTCCACAATCACAAATAATTGCTGATCGATAATTTGATGCACGCCTGGTGCAAGCGCATTCAAATCCGTGTCGCGCAAATAAGCATAAGCCGCAGGAAATAGTGGGTGTAGCGTTAAATAACGACTGAAGAGCGGTAAAGTTGCAAATATCATGGTTATTGAGCGTTCTTACTTGTGTCGAAATGCGTCGAGCGAACTCTTAATAACTGCGCTGTTATTGTATCCGCGCCAAAAGCGCGTCTAAATGGTCGTTACTGGTATAACTGATTACCAACTTCCCTGTACCTTTTGCGCCCGTTTTAATCGCTACTGCGGCACCAATTCGCTCGGCGAGTAACTCTTCTAAACGCGCGACATCGCGACTAATCGCAACTTTTGGCGAGTTTTTGGCGGCAGACGTGGCATGTTGCTTCGCCCAGTTTTGCACCAAGCCTTCCGCCTCACGCACCGACAAAGCCTCTAAAACAATTTGATTCGCCGCGCTAATTTGGTCTGCACCCTCTAAACCCAGCAAGGCACGAGCATGTCCCATATCCAGCTTGCCGTGCATCAGTAGCTCTTGCACAGATGAGGATAAGTTTAATAATCTTAACAGGTTGCTCGCTGCGCTACGCGAACGCCCTACTGCATCGGCGGCTTGCTGATGAGTCATTTCAAATTCGTCTATCAAGCGTTGAATACCAACCGCCTCTTCTAAAGGATTAAGATTTTCGCGTTGGATGTTTTCAATCAGCGCCATCGCCAATGCGACATTGTCTTTAACGCTGCGCACCAACACGGGTACATGGGTCAAGCCCGCTAATTGCGCGGCGCGCCAACGACGCTCTCCCGCGATAATCTCGTATTGTTCATCGGTGATTTGGCGCACTAAAATCGGCTGCATCACGCCTTGCGACTTAATCGAACTTGCCAGCTCATTGAGCGACTCGGCATCCATATAAGAACGCGGCTGATATTTGCCTGGCTGCAACAAACTGACGTTAAGTTCGCGCAAAACGTCGTCTTTTTCGCTCTTACTGCCCGATAACAGCGCATTTAAGCCGCGTCCTAAGCCTTTATTTGGTTTTGCCATAATTGATCCTTAAATTGCGACGGTTGTTTGGGTGAGGGCTTGCAACATTTCCGCTGCGAGAGCGAGATACGCCGTTGTGCCTTTTGAAGTTTTGTCGTGCACCAAGGCGGGCACACCGTAGCTAGGCGCTTCAGCCAAACGAATGTTGCGTGGAATAACCGTTTTGTAAACTTTGTCGCCAAAATGCTCTTCGAGTTGCGCCGAGACTTGCTGCGCCAAGGCATTACGCGGGTCAAACATGGTGCGCAACAAGCCTTCTATTTCTAGCACAGGGTTTAAGTTAGCTCTTACTTTTCGTATCGTATTGACTAAATCACTCAAGCCTTCTAGTGCGTAATACTCACATTGCATCGGTATCATCACCGTTTTCGCTGCACATAATCCGTTTAGTGTCAGTAAGTTAAGCGCGGGCGGGCAATCTATTAGCACATAGTCATATTCATTGATGACCAATTGCAATGCGTCGCGCAAACGCATTTCACGATTGAGGACATCGACCAATTCAATTTCCGCGCCAGCCAACTCACGATTCGCGGGCAACACATCGTAACCGCCCGCCCCTGCTGCTTGGCGCGCTTGCGCGATGGTTTTGCGCGCAATCAGCACATCGTAAACCGAGGCTTGTAAGTCGCGTTTTTCAATGCCGCTACCCATGGTGGCGTTGCCTTGCGGATCGAGGTCGATCAGCAATACCCGTTGCTGTGCCGCTACTAAACTGGCGGCTAGATTGACCGTGGTGGTGGTTTTACCCACGCCGCCTTTTTGATTGGTTATCGCTAAAATTTTACTCATACCGCATCACCCTCTCGTTTTGACACCACCACCAAACTGCGCGCGGCGGATAAGCCGGGCACATGTAAGACTTGTACTTTGTCGATATGACAAGTGTCTGGCACAGCGTGTAGTTCTTTTTCCGCCACACCCTTCATCGCCGCCCAACGCCCGTCTTTTGCCCGCAAATGTTGTGAAATTTGCAGGAAATCCCCTAGCTCAGTGAAAGCACGGGATATAATTCCATCAAACGCCTCGCTTTGTAAATCCTCTACGCGTGCGCAGCGCACGGTGACGTTTTGCAAACCCAATTCAATCACTGCTTGTTGCACGAAACCTGTTTTTTTACTATTACTATCTAGCAAAGTAAACGACCACTCTGGGCGCATTATCGCCAAAACCATCCCTGGCAGCCCCGCCCCACAGCCTACATCCAGCCAACGACCTGACCATAAATGCGGCAACACAGCCAAACTATCGAGCAGATGATGGGCAATCATTTGCTGCGGATCGCGGATTGCGGTGAGGTTGTAAACTTTGTTCCATTTGTGCAGCAATGCCAGATACGCGCTCAATAAGCGGTGCTGTTCGGGCGTGAGCGACACACCGAGCTGCTGCGCCCCCAAACTTAATTCATCGCCACTCATGCCGCTTGCTGTCCCGTGCGTGCCGCGCCAAAACCGCGCTTCAAATGCACCAACAACAAGGAGATTGCGGCGGGCGTAATGCCCGAAATACGCGCGGCTTGTCCCACTGTTTCAGGCATAAATTGATTGAGTTTTTGCTGCACCTCGATAGACAAGCCGCGCACTTCGCGATAATTCAAATCGCTAGGCAATGCCATCTCATCGTATTGTAGCGCGCGCTCAATTTCGTCGCGTTGGCGGTCAATATAACCTTGGTATTTCGCTTGAATTTCTACTTGCTCAGCGACTTTTTCATCACTTACTGGTGTTCCCGCACCTGGCAAGGTCAACAAATTCGCATAGTCAACAGCTGGGCGACGCAACAATTCATACAAGGCGTATTCATGCTCAATCTGCTTGCCCAGCACGCGCACCGCATCGACTTCTGGCAATTGTTTTGGATTCACCCAGGTTTTGCGTAAACGCTGCTCTTCTAATGCGATTGCCTCGCGTTTTGTCTCGAACGCCTGCCAACGCGCATCATCCACCAAACCAAATTTGCGCCCAATTTCGGTCAAACGCAAATCGGCATTGTCTTCGCGCAATTGCAAACGATATTCAGCTCGACTGGTAAACATACGGTACGGCTCGGTTACGCCGCTGGTAATTAAATCATCCACCATCACGCCTAAATACGCCTCATCGCGGCGCGGACACCACGACGCTTGCTCGTGCGCTTGTAAATGCGCATTCAATCCCGCCAACAAACCTTGCGCGGCCGCTTCTTCGTAACCAGTTGTACCATTGATTTGCCCTGCAAAGAACAAGCCATTTATATGCTTGCTTTCTAAGGAGTTTTTTAAGCCTATCGGGTTAAAGTAGTCGTATTCGATGGCATAACCGGGACGCAAAATATGGGCGTTTTCCATACCTTTCATCGAGCGCACTAAAGCGAGTTGCACATCAAACGGCAAACTGGTTGAAATGCCATTCGGATAAAACTCGTGGGTGGTTAAACCTTCGGGTTCTAAATAAATTTGATGCGAGTCTTTATCGGCAAAACGCGTAATTTTGTCTTCGATAGAAGGGCAATAACGTGGCCCAACTCCTTCAATTACCCCCGTAAATAACGGCGAACGATCTAGCCCACCACGAATAATGTCGTGCGTTTTGAGATTGGTTTCGGTAATCCAGCACGGCAGTTGGCGCGGATGCTGTGAAGTTTTGCCTATAAAGGAAAAAACGGGCTCAGGTGTGTCGCCATGCTGCTCTTGCAACAGCGAAAAATTGATAGTTCGTCCATCAATACGCGGTGGCGTACCTGTTTTTAGACGGCCAACAGGCAAATTTAATTCGCGCAAACGATGCGCCAAACTGATGGCAGGGGGGTCACCCGCGCGCCCCGCAGGGTAATTAGATTGACCGACATGAATTAAACCAGAGAGAAAAGTGCCCGCTGTCAACACCACGGTTTTAGCACGGAAACGTAAACCGAGCTGCGTCACCACACCCGTTACCCTATCATTTTCAACCATCAAATCATCCACAGCTTGTTGAAATAACCATAGATTTTCTTGATTCTCTAAGCGACGACGAATTGCCTGTTTGTACAAAATTCGATCGGCTTGTGCACGCGTAGCTCGCACCGCGTGACCTTTGCTGGCATTCAAAATTCTGAATTGAATGCCGCCCTCATCGGTCGCGGCCGCCATCGCACCGCCTAACGCGTCGATTTCTTTAACTAAATGCCCTTTGCCGATGCCGCCAATCGAAGGATTGCAGGACATTTGCCCCAAAGTTTCGATGTTATGACTAAGCAGCAAAGTCAAGCTACCTGCGCGCGCGCTGGCTAGCGCGGCTTCAGTGCCAGCGTGTCCACCACCCACTACAATAACATCGAAAATTTTGGGGAAATCCATAAAACACTCCTGCGTAGGGCGCGCATCATACAACATACGCAACAAATATCGGGCTCAATGTTTCACGTGAAACAACTTGAGCGACTAAAAAGAGGGGTAATTAGCAAAAAAGCTGGGGGTTATTTGCCGATGCAGAAGCGACTAAAAATTTCGCCTAACAAATCATCCGGGGAAAACGCTCCCGTGATGCTACTCAACTGAGTTTGCGCAAGGCGCAGCTCTTCGGCAAATAGTTCAGGTAAGTCACGCGCAGTTTGCGCTGCGGACAAATGGAGCTGGGCTTGTTGCAGGGCGTTGAGGTGACGTTCGCGCGCCATAAATGCGCCGCTTGCCATGTCACGCCAACCGACTAGACTGAGGATTTTTAAGCGTAATTCGGTAATGTTTTGACCTGTTTTCGCCGAGACCGCAATTTCCTTACTCGAATCCGTAAGCGTTAAGCCAGGACAAGTATCGAGCTTGTTATAAACACGCAACATGGGCAAGTTTTTGGGCAATAAAGCGATGATTTCGTCATCAGCGATGTTGTTAGGCTGCCCCGCATCACATAGCAACAAAATCAAATCCGCTTTTTGCATCGTTTGATGCGTACGCGCCATCCCCATATTTTCGACTGCATCTTGCGAGTCACGCAGACCAGCGGTGTCCATAATATGCAGCGGCACACCATTGATTTGGATTTCTTGGCGCACTACATCGCGGGTTGTCCCTGGCACATCGCTGACCAAAGCGATTTCTTCGCCCGCCAAGCAATTTAGCAAGCTAGATTTGCCGACGTTGGGCTGTCCGACCAAGGCGATGCGCGCCCCTTCGCGCAACAGACTGCCTTGCTGCGCGGAGGCTAGAGTGAGATTAAGTTGTTGGCTAATCAGGGCAAGTTGCGCATCGCGGCGCGAGGTGTCGATGCTATCCAAGTCTTCTTCTGGAAAATCTAGCATCGCCTCGACCAACATGCGTAAGTTAATCAGTTCAGCAACTAAGTTTTGCACGGTGCGGGAAAACTCACCTTGTAGTGAGCGCATCGCGCTGCGTGCCGCTTGCGCGGTGGTCGCTTCAATCAAATCGGCCACGCCTTCAGCTTGGGCTAGGTCAATTTTGTTGTTGAGGAAAGCGCGGCGAGTGAACTCCCCCGCCTCGGCTAAACGTGCGCCTAACGATAAACAGCGTTGCAACAATAATTGCAGCACCGCTGTTCCGCCATGTCCTTGTAACTCAAGAACATCTTCGCCTGTATAAGAATGGGGTGACTTAAAAAAAATAGCGAGGCCTTGATCGATAACCAGCCCTTGCGCATCGGGAAATTCGCAGTAGCGTGCGTGACGTGCGGGCGGCAACTCACCCAACAAAGCGACCGCTAGCGCGCTAACACCCCGTCCAGAGATACGAATTACGCCAACACCGCCCTGCCCTGCTGCGGTAGCAATCGCTGCTATCGTGTCAGGCTTTGACTGCACCGCTGTCATTTTCTAATTTTTTAGTGATATACCACTGTTGAGCAATCGACAACACGTTGTTGACCACCGAGTACAACACCAAACCTGCGGGGAAAAAGAAAAATACCACACTAAAAATTACGGGCATGATTTGCATCAATTTCGCTTGCATAGGATCCGGTGGAACAGGATTGAGCTTACTTTGCAAAATCATGCTCGCGCCCATAATTATCGGCAAAATATAATAAGGGTCGGCAACCGATAAGTCGGTAATCCAACCAAAGAAAGGCGCGTAACGCATTTCCACGCTTTCCAAAATTGACCAGTAAAGCGCAATAAATACAGGGATTTGAATTAAAACTGGCAAGCAACCCCCTAAAGGATTGATTTTTTCAGTTTTGTATAAATCCATCATGGCGCGATTGAGTTTTTCACGGTCATCACTGTATTGCAGCTTGATTTTTTCGAGTTTAGGCGCGACCACGCGCATTTTCGCCATCGAACGATAACTTGCTGCCGACAAAGGAAAAAACAATAATTTAATCAACACAGTTAGCAAAATAATTGCCACGCCCCAGTTGTGCACCAAGCCATTGAGCCAGGTCATCATCCAGAACATCGGCTTTGCCACTATGGTCAGCCAACCATAATCAACACTTAAACCAAGACCTGGCGCAATCGTATCTAAACTGGATTGAGCTGGGCCCACATACAAAGTAATCCCTAAGCTGCTCGTCGTATTCGGGGCTACTGTCGGCATCGCCAAAACCGTTCCAGTTGCATATAAACCGTTATCTAATTTGCGCGTGAAATACTCACGATTCACCTGATCTTTAGGTAACCATGCAGCTACAAAATAATGCTGCAACACCCCTATCCAACCGTTGTTGGCTTCTTTAACAAAGTCCGTCTTGCCTTTTTCAATCGAAGAAAAATCTGCTTTGATTAATTTTTCTTTGTCCGTATAAACAGCTGAACCCGTGTAAGTGGGTACAAACTTTGTGCCGCCCGCTGGCTCTTCACCATCTCTAAGTAATTGAAAATAAGCAGAAGTTGTGACTGGCGCGGCTGAGTGATTGTCAATCTGGTAAGCAACATCAATCAAATAGCTGGCCTTATGAAAGGTAAGCGTTTTGCTTACGGTGATTCCACTAGGGGTTATCGCAGTCAGCAGCACAGCAACACTTTCCGCATTATCTTGCAAAGTGTAATTGTCTTTTTCAGCAGTAAAAACCGAGTTGTGCGTCGGCAAATCACCGCCCAACAAACCTGTTTGTGCTAAATAGTTATGCGTGCCTTGACCTTTAGCAAACAACACGAACGGCAGATTTTTATCTGTTGCTTCAGGGTGCTGCAAAAAAGCCAAATGTTCAATATCGCCGCCCACGGTGTTAATGCTAACGTCTAGAAGGTCGGTTTTAATCTTAATCAATTTACCTGTTGCAACAGCTGCTTGAGCGGTAATGGCAGCAGCGCCATTGTTTACTGTGCCGACAGGGGCAGCCTGTTTTGTTTTATTTTCTACCGTGTCTAGCACCGCTTGCGGATGTTGAAAACGTTGCCAACCATCCCAAACCATCACCAAGGAAAAAGAAAAAATTAGAAACAGAAATAGTCTTTGAGTATCCATGATCGGTTTGAAATAAGTTTATGGAACGGGATCGTAACCAGATGCACCCCACGGATGACATCGTGCGATACGTCTAACAGTTAAATACAAGCCTTTGAAAAAACTATGTTTTTCTAAAGCTTCGCAAGCATAGCTAGAGCAGGAAGGGATAAAACGACAACTAGGCGCGCTTAATGGGCTAATTAAATACTGATAACCATGAATGAGTTTAATCAGTAAAGTGCGCATTGAGCTTCCAGTTGATTGAATAGAGTGACTAGGTGCAGTTTTTTTTCTTTCAGAGACCAGGCTTTTCCGCCCTTTGCCATCACCACCAAATCAAACGAACGCCGAGATAGTGGATGATTCCGGAAGGCTTCGCGCACTAAACGTTTATTCGCATTACGCGCCACCGCCAGCTTGAAGTGCTTTTTACTTACAGCCACCCCAATTCTAGCGTAAGCCAATGAATTATTGAGGTAAAATAATTTATAGCACGCGTTGTTGAGTGAGCTTGATTTTAGGCAGCTTGCGTAACCATCTTGTTGCGGTATTCGTTGTGCTGAAGTTAAGCGATTACTAATAACTCTAAACAGCCAATCTTGCACGGCCTTTAGCGCGACGGGCGGCAATAACAGCACGGCCACCACGGGTTTTCATACGAACCAAAAAGCCATGAGTGCGTTTACGTTTGGTAACGGAAGGTTGGTAGGTACGTTTCATGTCAAAAATCCTTGTTAAAGTGATAAAACCGTCAATTAAAATGCTTAACACTGTTTAAGTCAAGTTAAATTTTATTTGTTTAACTAAAGCATTAGAAT
>JARCRQ010000015.1 GCA_029850585.1 Sideroxydans sp. | reverse complement strand
TTTAGACGAATCTTTGCCGCTAGAATTTTCGGCGGCGGATCGTTGGATGATTAGCCTATTGCAACAAGCCGAGGCTGATTTAGCACAACAGTTTGCCGATTATCGTTTTGACATGGCGGCGCGCACGATTTACGAATTGGTCTGGAACACTTACTGCGACTGGTATGTGGAGCTGGCGAAGGTGCAACTGAGCAATGGCAACGATGCGCAGCAACGCGCCACCCGCCGCACCTCGGTTCGTGTGCTAGAAGCCATCTTGCGACTGGCACATCCCATTATTCCTTTCATCACTGAAGAGTTGTGGCAATCGGTCGCGCCGATGGCGAATAAATCGGGCGACAGCATCATGCTGCAAACTTATCCTAAAGTGGATACGAGCAAAATTGATGCAGCGGCGATTGCCGACATCACGTTGTTGCAAGAGCTGGTCACCGCTTGCCGTAGTCTGCGTAGCGAAATGAATCTGTCGCCCGCTGCGCGCGTGCCGCTCATCGCGGCGGGTGATGCGAGCGTGCTGAACGCGCTCGCGCCTTACATCAGCAGTCTCGCCAAGTTGAGTGAAGTACAAATTGTCGCCGAGCTGCCAGAAGGCGATGCACCCGTGTCTATCGTGGGGCATTTCAAACTGATGTTGAAGGTGGAAATTGATGTTGCCGTCGAGCGCGAACGCTTGGATAAAGAGATTGCGCGCTTGTCCAACGAAGTCGCTAAAACACTCGCCAAACTCGGCAACGAGAGCTTTGTGGCGCGTGCGCCTGCCGCCGTGGTTGAGCAGGAAAAGCAACGTATGGAAGGATTTAGTGCGACGGTAGCCCTGCTGCAAGTACAACGTAACAAGTTAGGCTAAAAAATTAACGGCGGCGAATATAGAAAATAAATTCGTCACCGTTAAGCTCCGATGAAATGAGCTGATTACCCGTTTGACGACAAAACACAGCAAAGTCGGCGGGGGCTTCTTTATCGGTCACAAGTACTTTCAAGACCTCATCGCTGTCCATGCTGGACAGCGATTTTTTTGCGCGCAATATCGGCAAAGGACACGCCAGTTGGCGTACATCTAATTCGACATTAAATTCCATTACGCAATCGGCAAACCAGCGTGCGCCCAAGCGGTAATCCCACCTTGCAAATTGTAAACATCGGCAAAACCATTTGCCGCTGCAAACGCCGCCGCTTGTGCCGAGCGTCCACCCATCTGGCAATAAAAAACCGTCGTTACGTTCTTATCTAATTCGTTCAAACGTAAGGGAATCAAGTGCAAGGGCAGGCTATCGCCCTGCGGAATTTTGCCGCGCGCCACCTCCGCATCAGTGCGCACATCCAGCAAACGCGGGGGCTTGCTTTGTAATAATTTTTGCAACTCGCTAACGGTAATATCTTTATAGCTCGACATGCCAACTCCTTAAGTGAATGCTAATTTACAGGGTACAGATTGTGCCTAATTTAGCTCGCTTCGTCAGCCACTTTAGCAACTTTTACGCGGGCTTTTTTAACAGCTCCTAAATGCTTTTGCCCGTGCAACTTAGCCAGTTCCACTTGCTTTTGCCGCTCTTGCGCGGCGCGACGCTTTTCTTCTGTGAGTGTGTCATAACATTTTGCGCAGCTAATACCCGCTTGATAATGTGGCGACTGCCTATCCTCATGCGAAACAGGTCGTGAGCAGCCGTAGCACAGCTGGTAATGGCCAGGCTGCAAGTCTTGTCCAACCGCAACACGCTGGTCGAATACAAAACACTCGCCTTGCCACAAACTCTGTTCGGCAGGCACATTTTCCAAATATTTTAGAATCCCGCCTTGCAGGTGATAAACCTCGGCAAAGCCTTGCTGCAACATATAAGCCGAGGCTTTCTCGCAGCGAATTCCACCCGTACAAAACATCGCCACGCGCGGCTGCTTTTCGGGATCAAAATGCTGTTTAACGTAGTCGGGAAACTCGCGAAAAGTAGTGATACGTGGGTCATGCGCGCCTTTGAACGTCCCCACCTCGACTTCATAATCGTTGCGCGTATCAACTAATAACACATTGGGGTCGCTAATCAACGCGTTCCAATCTTCAGGCTTAACGTATTGCCCCACCAATTCCGTCGGGGCAATGTTAGACACGCCCATCGTGACAATTTCTTTTTTAACTTTGACCTTCATACGATAAAACGGCTCACCTTCGGCAAGTGACTCTTTATGTGGCAAATCAACCAGGCGCGCATCGCTGCGCAAATACGCCAGTATCGCGTCTATGTTTTCACGCGTACCCGCTATCGTGCCATTGATGCCTTCCTCAGCCAGCAATAACGTACCAGTGATGCTCAATTGATTGCATTGTGATTGCAGCGGCGCGCGCAGCTCCAAATAGTTTTCCAACTTCACAAATTTGTATAAAGCGGCAACGATTAAGGAACTCATGTGGGCTGCCTACGTAGATAAATAAGCCGCGTATTTTACGCGAGCTAGACGCAAAAACGCCCCCCCATTTCTGGGAGGGCGCAATGCTTGTAAGGAGTCTGACGATGACCTACTTTCACATGGAAGAACCACACTATCATTGGCGCGGAGTCGTTTCACTGTCCTGTTCGGGATGGGAAGGAGTGGGGCCAACTCGCTATGGTCGTCAGACAAACTGTTCGGCTAGCAGCGATGAATTGCTGATTGCCATGTTTGTCGTCACTTGATTCGATACTCTGTATCAAGCAACAGTATTTGGAAGAAGTAAATTCTGGGTGTTCGATTGTACTGCGTCACACACTATAACTCTTACTTAATGTTATAGGATCAAGCCTCACGAGCAATTAGTATTGGTTAGCTTAACGCATTACTGCGCTTCCACACCCAACCTATCAACGTCCTGGTCTCGAACGACTCTTTAGAAGGCTTAAAGCCTAAGGGAAATCTTATCTCAAGGCGAGTTTCCCG
>JARCRQ010000014.1 GCA_029850585.1 Sideroxydans sp. | reverse complement strand
GCGCCCGCCGCACTGATGCACAATCTAAAACACAACAAAATTTTGCACGAACGCAATATCTTGCTGACCATTATTGTTGAAGATAAGCCTTATGTGACCGCTGGCAATCGCATGCTCATCAGTGAATTAAGACAGGAATTTTTCCGCGTGAAATTATTTTACGGCTTCATGGAAACGCCCGACATTCCTGCCGCGCTCGCGCGCTGTAGCAGCGAGGGCTTGCCTTTTGACATGATGGATACGTCATTTTTTATGACCCGTGCCATGATAGAAATCGGCGAAAAATCAGGCATGGCAAAATGGCGTGCACGCTTATTTTTGGTGTTATCTAAGAACGCGATGGGAGCCGCAGACTTTTTCAAAATTCCCGCCAATCGCGTCGTCGAAATGGGTACGCGCATCGCGATTTAGCACAGCAGCTTAAGCAGGAAAAAGTAGGCGCACACAGCTGCCCTGCCCAGCTTGTGCATCTTGAATACTCACCGTGCCGCCATGCCGTGTGGCGATTTCGCGCACGATTGCCAAGCCTAATCCGCAGCCACTTTGCTCGCTGCCCAACACGCGGTAAAAGCGTTCAAACACGCGTTCATGTTGGGCTTCGAGAATGCCGATGCCGTTGTCTTCTACCTCTATCCGCAACTGTGCAGCCTGTCGCTGCACCCGCACGGTGACTTCTCCACCGCTAGGGGTATAGCGCAAGGCGTTGTCGATTAAATTATTTAGCAGCTCGCCTAACAGCAGCGCGTTGCCTTGTTGCCAATGCGGCTGCTCGTCGCTTTCAAAGCCTAAATCTATATTTTTTTGCAGCGCGGCAGGCACCCAATCGCGGGTAGTTTTTTGCGCCAGCGCGTGCCAATCCAACACGCTCAATTCAGCGGACTGTTGCGCCTCAGGTTCGGCACGCGCCAGCACTAACAGCTGCTGCACCAAGTGCGCAGCTTGCTCGCTGGCGGTGTGCATTTGCGCTAAGGCATGACGTAATTGCGCGGGGTCATCTAAGCGTTGCGCTAATGCTAGTTGTGCTTTTAAGCCCGCCAGCGGGGTGCGTAATTGATGTGCAGCATCGGCAACAAAGCGTTGCTGCACGTTCAATAAATTACCGACGCGCGCCATCATGTCGTTAATCGCCAACAGCAAAGGTTGGATTTCACTGCTCACTTGTTGTGGCGCGAACGGGCTTAAATCAAAGGCGGCGCGCTGGCTAATTTCATCGCGCAATTGCAGCAGCGAACGTAAGCCGCGCCCCACGCCATACCAAACCGTTGCCGCCGCCAAGACGATTAACAGCAGTTGCGGCAACACCATATTGAGCAGCCACTCCTCGACTAATTCGTGCCGCTTAACCAAGGTTTCGGCGACTTGTATCAAGGCAAATTGCCCGCTCACCCCTGGCAGCGGCACGCGTAAAGCGACCACGCGCACTTGCGAGCCGAGGTAATTGGTTTCGTAATACAAGGGCTGTTTATCTACTTTGCTGGGCGGCAACGGCAGGCTGGCATGACCAAATACAAACTCGCCGCGCGGTCCAGTGATGCGGTAATAAATGCGATCTTTTTCGTCCGCTTCCAGCATCTCTAACGCCACTTGCGGCAAGGTCACTTCGACATGTCCTTGATTGACACTGAGCTGATCGACCAAGGCCAAAGTGGCATCGTGTAAAGAGCGGTCGTAGGCACTGTTCGCGCTGTGCAATGCCAAGCGATACGCGACCAGCGCGTTGACCAACCACAGCACCGAGAGCGGAATCAGCAGCCATAACAACAACTGGCGACGCAACGATTGCGCCTTAAAAATTTTATCAATCGGCATGACGTTGCTCCAACATATAACCTAAGCCACGCAAGGTGCGGATGGTGACATCGCCGACCTCAATTTTTTTACGCAAGCGATGCACATATACCTCAATCGCATTGCCGCTGATTTCTTCGCCCAAGTCTGATAACTGCTCGCTGAGTTGCTCTTTACTCACCACGCGCCCGCTGCGGCGCAGCAATAATTCCAACACGCTTAACTCGCGCGCCGAAAGTTCCAACGCCACGCCGCCCAAGCTGGCGCGATGTCCTAGCGTATCCAACAACAAGCTGCCCACTTGCAAGGTGGCACTGCGCGCGGCTTGCGCACGACGCAACAAGGCGCGGATACGCGCTTCTAATTCGGGCAAATCAAACGGCTTGCTCAAGTAATCGTCCGCGCCTAAATCCAAGCCTTGCACCCGATTCGCCACACTGTCTTGCGCGGTCAAAATCAACACCGGCACGGCGTTGTGGCGTGCGCGTAAACGCCGCAAAATTTGTGCCCCATCCATCGCTGGCAAACCCATATCCAAGATGACTAAATCGAATTTTTCCAGTTGCAGTAATTGATCGGCATGAATGCCGTTGCTTGCCCAACTGACGAGATAATTGGATTGCTGCAAGATGCGCGTTAAACCATCGGCTAATACGGGGTCGTCTTCGACTAATAAGATGCGCATAAAGTGTGAAAAAGACGCATGTAAGGTTTGTGTAAGGAGGTGTTGTTACATTGCGTGCGTGCAACTTTCAGCGCAATTTTTTGGACACCGATTTAGCCATGTTGTTACGACTTACACAAGCCTTTACATTGCTGCTGTTGAGCGGCGCGGTATATGCGGCAGATACGCCGCCGCTCACCACCCCGCCTGTCCTAGCCGTGTCCGAGACGCTAGGCAACGCGCTCACCTTGGCGCAAGCCGAGCAACTTTTTCTGCTCCACAACCGCGAACTGCAAGTCGCGCAAAGCCTGTACGCGGGCGCGCAAGCCGATACCCACAGTGCCTCGCAACGCCCCAATCCCAATTTGAGTTTGAATAGCTCCTCTATCGGCCCTGCCAACGGCATTGGGCGCGGGCCGCTGTGGAATAAAAGTTTCGACAGCATCGTGCGCATCGACCAATTATTTGAACGCGGCAATAAGCGCGAATTACGCGGCGCGAGTGCGCAATTTTTGGCAGATGCGGCGCAACACGATGTAGCGGAAACGCAGCGTCAGCAACTGTATTTAGTGCGCGCGGCGTACTACGACTTACTGCTCGCGCAACACAAAAAACTTATCTTGGAGCAGTCCAGTGATTTGTTCGATAAAGCCCTGCAAGCCGCGCAACTGCGCCTCACGGCGGGCGATATTGCCCCCAACGAAGTGGCACGTTTACGCGTCGATGCAGGTCGTGCCGCGAACGATGCGCGCCGTGCCGCTGCCGATTTAATGCGTGCGCAATTTAACTTGGCATATTTGATTGGTGCGGAAGCCAATGCGGCGCAACTGCTGGCGACCGATAACTGGCCGGGCGTGCAAACGCTGCCTGCCGCGATTGCACAAATTGAATCGCGCGCCGATGTGCAAGCCGCGCAGCAACGCGTGTACGCCGCAGAAAAAAATCTGGACGGCGCGCGCGCTCTGCAAACCCGCGATGTCACGCTAGGGCTGCAATACGAACGCTATCCAGGGCAGCCGACCAATAACGGTTGGGGCTTGGGCATCAGTATGCCGCTGCAAATCAATAATACTTATCAGGGCGAAAGCCGCCGCGCCAGTGCCGATTTAGCCATCGCGCAAAATAATTTGGCACGCGTGCGCGCGCAAGCATTGAGCGAAATCAGCCGCAGCTATGCCGATTTGGCGGCGGCACAACAAGCCGTGCAACGCTTTCAAAATGAGCTGTTAGCCAGCGCGCAACAAGCCGCCGATGCAGCCGAATTTGCCTATGCGAATGGCGCGCTCGGTGTGATGGATTTGCTTGATGCGCGGCGTACCTTGCGTGCCACGCGCATCGAAGCCGAAACCGCGCAAGCTGATTACGCTAAGGCGCAAGCCGCCTATCAAGCCGCTCTTAGCAATGACATTGCCAGCTCTGAAAATAACACTCCTCAAGCCTTGGACTCTCAACCATGAAACAAAAACTCATCCTCACTAGCCTCGTGTTAGCCCTTGCCGCCGCAGGCTATGGCGGCTATACCCTGCTGCATCGCGCGCCCGTCAGCGAGGCGAAACCCGCACCCGTCGCGCCCGCGCAAATGAATGCGCAAGTGCTGCGTTATCCAGCGGGTGCGCCGCAGTTGGCGTACTTAAAAATTCAGCCTGTTGAAGCCTGGCCTGAGCCCGCGCTGAACGCCTTAAATGGTCGCATCAGCTATGACGAAAACCATACTGCGCGGGTGTTCTCTCCCGTGGCAGGACGCGTGGCGCGCATCGTGGCGCAAGCGGGCGATAAGGTCGCCGCAGGACAAGCCTTGCTGTGGTTAGATTCACCCGACTTCTCTGCCGCAGCGGCGGATGCGGCAAAAGCCAATTCTGCCGCGCACCTTAAACAACTCGCTTTGAGCCGCGCGCAAACCTTGTATGACGGCAAAGTGTTGGCGCATAAAGAGCTGGAAATGGCGGATGACGACTATCAACAAGCACGCGCCGAGGCCACGCGCGCGCAAGCCAAATTGCATAACCTAAATGGTGCGGATAGCGCGGATGGTTTGTTCGCGTTGCGCGCCGCGCTGGCGGGCGTGGTCACCGAATGGCAAGCCAATCCTGGCACTGAAGTGCGCCCCGATGCGGCGACACCTTTGTTCGTGATTTCTGACCCTAAGCATTTGTGGGCGGTAATCGATTTGCCCGAACAAGACATCGCACAAGTCCATAGTGGGCAAGCGATTAGCGTCGAAGTCGATGCCTATCCGAATGAACAATTTAACGGCAAAATCGTCAACGTTGGCGCGGCTCTCGACCCCACCACGCGGCGCATCCAAGTGCGTTGCAGCGTGGACAACCGCAGCCAAAAACTCAAACCCGAAATGTATGCGCGCGTCACCCCGCTCGCCGATGCGCAACATAAATTGCCACGCGTCGCCAATAGCGCGCTGGTCAATCAAGGCATCCATAACTATATTTTTGTCGAAAAAGAAGCGGGCGTATTAGAACGCCGCAGCGTGGTGCTGGGCTTGCAAGGACGTGAGTACAGCTACATCAAAGAAGGTTTGAGCACGGGCGAAAAAGTCGTCAGCAGCGGCGCGTTATTGCTCAATTCAGAGTTGTCAGGCGAGAACTAAAAACCATTCTGCTACACCGCTAAAAGGCTAGAAAACCATGCTCGATAAACTCATTACTTTCGCTTTGCAACAACGCGTCTTTGTCGTCGCCGCCAGTTTGGTGTTGATGATTTTTGGTTGGATTGCTTGGACAAATCTGCCCATCGAAGCCTTTCCCGATGTGCAAGATGTGCAAGTGCAAATCGTTACGCAAGCGACCGGCTTAGCCCCTGAAGAAGTCGAGCGCAGTGTCACGCTGCCGCTGGAACGCGAGATGGGTGGCGTGCCGCGTATGACGCAGTTGCGCTCGGTGTCCATCACTGGCTTGTCAATTATTACGCTGACCTTTGCCGACAACACCGACGATTATTTTGCACGTCAGCAAGTGCTAGAAAAAATCGGCAACGCTACCTTGCCCGCTGGCATCCAGCCAGGCATTGCGCCCTTAACCAATGCGGTCGGCGAGGTATATCGCTATGTGCTGGACGTGCCGCCGGAGATGTCGCCACAACAGGCGCGCGCGCTGCAAGATTGGACGATACGTCCCGCGCTGCGCACCGTGGCGGGCATCGCTGATGTGGTGAGTTTTGGTGGCGAAATTAAAGAATATCAAGTGCGCATCAAGCCTGCTGCCTTGCGTAAATTTAACGTCAGCATCGACCAAGTCGCGGCGGCGGTAACTGCCAATAGTGCCAATAGCGGCGGTGGATTATTGCAACGCGGCGACGAAGCCTTGGTGATACGCGGCATCGGACTGCTGCAAAGTTTGGACGACATCGCGCGCATCTCCATCGTCACGCGCAACGGCCATCCGATTTTGATTAGCGATGTGGCCGAGGTTGCCATCGGCGCGCGCCCGCGTTCAGGTCTGGTGGCATTTAACGAGCGTGACAATGTCGTGCAAGGCATCGTGCAAATGACCAAAGGGCAAAACGCCACCAAAGTGGTCGCCGATTTGAAAGAAAAAATCGCCCAGCTCGATCACAAATTACCCAAAGGCGTGAAGCTCGTGCCGTATTACGACCGCACTGATTTGGTCAAACATACCGTGCATACCGTGGTGGAAAATTTGCTGGTCGGCGCATTTTTAGTGGTGACGATTTTGGTGATTTTTTTGCGCAACTGGCAAGCCGCCTTAGCCGTTGCGGTGGTGATTCCGCTGTCGCTGTTGTTCGCGTTTGTGTTGATGGATACACGCGGCGTGTCGGCGAATTTAATCTCGCTAGGCGGGGTCGATTTCGGCATCATCATCGACAGCGCGGTAGTGCTGGTCGAGGCGGTGATGGTCAAGCTCGCCCTCGCCAACCCCACCCAATTTGCACAGCACGCCAACTATTCTTGGCGCGTGCACACGCTGAAAAATACCGTGCTGGAACTCGGTCGCCCTATTCTTTTTTCTAAGGGCATCATCATCTTGGCGTTCTTGCCGATTTTCACCTTCCAACGCGTCGAAGGAAAAATTTTCACACCGATGGCATTCACCCTGACCTTCGCTTTACTCGGTGCGATTTTGCTCACCCTCACCTTAGTTCCCGTGCTGGTCAGTTACGCCATGAAGAATGGCGACCTCGCCGAAAAACACAGCGGCTGGATGCACGCGCTGCAAGAAAATTATCGCCGCTTGCTCGCTTGGGCTGCGCCGCGCCGCAAGCCGATTGTGCTGGTATCAGTGGCTTTATTGAGTATTACTTTATTGCTCTCGCCGCGCTTAGGCAGCGAGTTTTTGCCCAAACTAGACGAGGGCAATATCTGGCTCACCATCACCTTGCCGCCTTCCACTGCGCTGCAAAAAACCAAAGAAATCGAACGCGAAGTGCGCGCCATTTTGAACAGCTATAAAGAGGTGAATAACGTCACTACGCAAGTCGGTCGCCCCGATGACGGTACCGATCCTAAAGGCGTAAACAACCTCGAAGTGATGGCGGATTTGAATCCCAAAGAGACTTGGAAGTTTGCCGACAAAGAAGCCCTCATCGCCGACATGGAGCAAAAAATTCACACCATTCCCGGCGTGCCGACTAACTTTTCGCAAGTCATTCAAGACAATTTGGAAGAATCGTTGTCGGGCGTGAAAGGCGAAATCGCGGTGAAAATTTTTGGTCCTGATTTAGAAATTCTCGAAGATAAGAGCGAGCAAATCGCCAGCGTGCTGCGCAGCATACGCGGCGCGACTGACGTAGCCGCCATCAAAATCGGCGGGCAAAGCGAGCTGAATATCGTGATGAATCGCGAGCAAATGGCACGCTACGGCATCAATGTCAGCGACGTGAATAACACCATCCAAACCGCGCTGGCGGGCGACAACCTCAACGTGTTTTTTGAGGGCGACAAACGCTTCGACGTGACCGTGCGCTTGGCAGAAGAGCAGCGCAACGCGGTGAGTAGCATTGCCGATTTGCCCATCGCCATGCCGAGTAGCAGCAACACCATTCCGCTCGGTCAATTAGCGCGCATCGACATCAAGCAAGGCGCGGGACGCATCGGGCGCGAAAACGGTGGACGCGTGGTGGCGGTTAAGGCGAATTTATTGGGACGCGATCAAGGTGGCTTCGTCGCCGAGGCGATGGAAAAAGTCAACGCCGAAGTAAAATTTCCACCTGGCTACACCATCACATGGGGCGGGCAATTTGAAAATCAGCAACGCGCCTTGCAACGCTTAAAGTTCATCGTGCCGCTGTCGGTCTTAATGATTTTCGTACTGCTGTTTTGGGCGTTCCGCTCAATGATGAAAGCCTTGCTGGTGATGCTGATGGTGCCGTTCACCATCATTGGTGGCTTGGCAGGATTAGGCTTGGCGGGCTTGCATTTATCGGTGTCGGCGGCGGTTGGCTTTATCGCCGTGGCAGGCATCTCGGTGCAAAACGGCGTGATTATGGTCGAGCAATTTATGGAAATTATGCTCAACGGCAAAGGCTTGAAAGAAGCGGTAATGGAAGGCGCAATTTTGCGCTTACGCCCGATTTTGATGACCGCCTTGATGGCGGGATTAGGTCTGTTGCCCGCCGCAATTTCACACGGCATTGGCTCGGAAACGCAACGCCCGTTCGCAGTGGTGATTGTTGGCGGCATCGTTACGGGCACGCTGTTCACCTTGCTGTTATTGCCAATGCTGTACCCGTTGTTCGCCGATGAAGCGCGCCATCAAAAAATTGAAAATGATTAAGCGCGCCGCCCTGCTGTTGTTGGCGGTGCTGCCGCAACTGGCACACGCCGAAGCGCCAGAAGTCGCAGCGGTTGGCGAGTGGGATGCGCAATTCCAAACCACTTACAACTGGCAACGTCATCCTAGTTATCAAGCCGCTTACAGCGGGCCGAACAGCCTGATGACAGGTCACGAGAAGATGTACACCTTCTCGACTACCGCCTTTATCGGCGTGCGCCCTTGGCAAAACGGCGAGATTTATCTAACACCAGAAATTTCGCAAGGCGTGCCTTTTTCCACCAATTTAATTGGCTTGGGCGGCTACACCAATGGCGAAATTACCCGCGCGGCGGGTACGCATCCCACCCTCTATCGGCAAAAACTTTTCCTGCGCCAGACGTGGAATCAGGGTGGAGGCAGTCAACAAGTTGCCGCCGCGCAGAACAATCAAATGGCGGGCTGGATAGACCACGACCGAGTGGTGCTGACGGTCGGTAATTTTTCCACGCTGGATGTATTCGACCCCAACAGTTACGCCAAAGACCCGCGCACGCAATTTATGAACTGGGGCAACTGGACGTATGCCGCTTATGACTACGCCGCCGATGCGCGCGGCTTTGGCTGGGGCTTCGCTGCCGAGTGGTACAAGCAAGATTGGGGGCTACGTTTTGGTCGCATGAGCGGCCCACAACAACCGAATGGACTGCCTGTCGATTTAGCACTGGCGAATCACTACGGCGACCAGCTCGAAGTCGAGCACGCGCATGAAGTGCTAGGTCGTGCTGGCAAAGTGCGTGTGCTGGGTTGGCGTAACCGCGCCAAGCTCGCCAGCTATAGCGACGCGCTGACTTGGCTGAACGCACATCCAGGCAACTACACTGGCCCCGACGCGTTAGTCGCAGTGCGTTTAAGCGAAAAAATAAAATACGGCGCAGGTATCAATATCGAACAGGAAATCAGCGACAACAGCGGTTTATTTTTGCGCGCCATGCAAGCCGACGGACGCACTGAAACCTATGCTTTCACCGAAGTCGATGGCTCGCTTTCTACAGGGCTAGTCATCAAGGGCAATGCTTGGGGACGCAATGCCGACGGAGTCGGCGTGTCGCTGATGCAGAACACTTTATCGCCTGAACGCCGCCGTTTTCTGGCAGCGGGTGGCATCTCCTATTTCATTGGCGATGGCAAATTAAACTACCGTCCCGAACAAATTTTTGAAGGCTATTACAGCTTGAATCTACACCAAGGCGTGTGGTTGACCAGCGACTACCAACGCATCGTCAACCCCGCCTACAACGCCGATCGCGGCGCAATCGACGTGTATGCCATGCGGTTACATTTAGAGTATTGACAAGTAGTTCTAACTAGAACTACTATGCTTCTAATTAGAACGACTTGTACTACGTCATGTTAAGCAAAACCTTTCTGCCGCTGTTGCGCGAATTAGCCGACACCTACCAAACTTTTCAAGCCTATTCGGCGGCGCATATCCGCACGCTGGATTTAACCCCCGCACAATTTGACATCGTCGCCACCTTGGGCAATACGCAGGGCTTGTCGCCATCTGAATTGAGCCAAAAAACATTGATTACCAAAGGCACGCTGACGGGCGTTATCGACCGCTTGTGCGACAAAGGACTGGTGACACGCGTCGATGCGGCAAGCGATGGACGCGGCTATTTAATTCAACTGACTAAACGCGGCGAAAAATTATTCGCTAAAATTTTCCCTGAGCATTTAGCGCATTTGCAGCCCGTTTTTGCGCAACTGAAAAATCAACAAATCGTCGCCCTCACCGCGCAATTAGCGCAATTACGCAACGCCTTTAACAGCCAAAAATAGGAGGCATTATGTCCGCAACCAACACTTACAGCCGCACCGCGATGACTTTGCATTGGCTGATGGCAGCCCTGATTTTTGCAGCGTTTCCTTTGGGCGTTTATATGTCCGACTTAAAATTTTCGCCGCTCAAATTGCAATTAGTCAGCTATCACAAATGGCTGGGCGTGACGATTTTCCTGTTGCTGCTGGTGCGTCTGGTGTGGCGGCTACGCCATACGCCGCCTGCCTTAGCGTGGCGCATCGCGGCTTGGCAACAACGCGCCGCACACGCGGTGCATCAACTTTTATATGCCTTATTGGTCGCGATTCCGCTCAGCGGTTGGCTGATGAGTTCAGCGAAAGGCGTGCCCGTGGTCTATTTCGGCATCGTGCAATTACCCGACTTAGTCAGCAAAGATAAAGCCCTCGGACATCTGTTAGAGAATATCCACGCCTCACTCAATTACGCCTTACTGGGCTTGGTTTTATTGCATATTGCCGCCGCGCTCAAGCATCATTTTTTAGATAAAGACGACACCTTGGCGCGCATGTTGCCGCTGTTGAAAAGGAGAAGGAAATGAAACTCTGGCTAATTAGTTTTTGCTGTTTAAGTTTGGGTGCGCACGCGCTGGAATTTAACGAGGTTAAAACCGCGCAAAGCAGCGTGACGTTTGGCTATAAGCAAATGGGCGTGCCACTCACAGGCAGCTTTGCTAAGTTTGCGATTACTGCGAATTTTGACCCCGCTAAACCGCAAACTGCTGCCGCCAAAATCGACATCGCGCTCGCCAGCATAGACACCGGCAACGACGACGCAAACGACGAAGTGAAAGATAAAGTTTGGTTCAACACCGCACAATTTCCTAACGCGCAATTCATCGCGAGCAGCATTAAGGCATTAGGAGGTAACCGTTTTGAAGCGCGCGGGAAATTAACCATCAAAGGTAAAACATTGGATGTCGTCGCACCCTTTACTTTTCAGCAAACAGGCTTGCAAGGCATATTCGACGGGGCTTTAGCGATTAACCGTTTGGATTACGGCATCGGCACTGGCTTGTGGGCGGATGTGTCCACCGTTGCCAATGAGGTCAGCATCAAATTTCATTTTGTCGCCAGCAGTCGGGCAGCTCCATAAATTGAAATCTCGTCGCAATTTTTTATTTGCGCCTTGTCTTGCTTAGATATTTCAATTTCTAGAGCCGCCCGATGTAAACCGTAGTTTTTTATTAACTTAAGGAGAATCACCATGAAAAAAATCATCGCCACACTCATTGCCGCCAGTTTTTCCACCGCTGCTATTGCCGCTGCGGACACCTACAACATTGAGCCGTCGCACAGCATGGCGCGCTTTGAATATAGCCATTTGGGTTACTCAATGCAGCAAAGTCGCTTCGATAAAACCAGTGGAAAAATCACCTTGGATCGCGCCGCTAAAACAGGTTCGGCAGACATCGTTATCGACACCACCTCGGTCAATACGGGTTCGGCATTGTTTAACGAACATATACAAAAAGACGATTTACTCGACACCGCACACTTCCCCACCATCACCTTCAAATCGCATGACTTCAAATTTGATGGCGATAAATTGGTCGCGGTGAATGGCGATTTGACCATCAAGGGCATCACGAAAGCGGTGACACTGACAGTGAATTCAATGTTGTGTATGCCGCACCCGATGCTGAAAAAAGAAGCCTGCGGTGTCACGGCAACCACCAAAATCAAGCGTACTGAATTTAACGCGGGCAAGTTCGCACCCTATGTCAGCGATGAAGTGACACTAACCATTCCAGTCGAAGCGATTAAGGAATAATTTAGACACACCCGAAGCATTCCCTTAACGGTTGCCATGCACTTGGCGACCGTTTTTTTCGCCTTTCATCAATTATCCTGTGTTGCACAGATTGCTTGCGCTACACAGGGCATTTGCCAGTAAAATCGCGCCTTATTTTCTCGCCTCACTCTCACCATGCGTAACCCTCTATCACTCATCATGCCCTTGCTGTTTATCGCTGGCGCGGCACATGCCGAAAGTGAGCCCGATTATTTGCAAGAATTCCCCGTGGTGTTGAGCGCGGCGCGCCTAAATCAGCCACTGTCCGAAGCCCCCAATGCCATGACAGTCATCGACCGCGCCATGATTACCGCCTCAGGATTTCGCAGCTTGCCCGATGTTTTCCAGTTAGTGCCCAGCATGTATGTCAGTTATTACAAGGGTTCGCAGCCTATCGTGTCGTACCACGGCTCGTTCGATCAGTTCGCGCGCTCCATGCAAGTTTTAATCGACGGACGCAGCGTTTATATGCCGCCCTCCAATATGGTGGATTGGGCGGCGTTACCGATTACGCTGTCCGACATCGAGCGCATTGAAGTGATACGCGGGCCTGCGGCAGCGTCGTATGGCGCGAACTCGGTGCATGGCGTGATTAACATCATCACGCGTGATGCGGGCGCGCAACACGGCAGCTCGGTGGCAATCACGCGTGGCACGAAAGGCATCAACGATGTACAAGGGCAATTCGGGGCGCATAGCGAAAAATTCGATTACCGCATGACCATGGCGTACACCGCCGACAACGGTTTTGATCATCGCACCGCGAGCTATCTACCGAGTCGTGCGCAAGCCAACTTGAATAACAGCAACGATAGTAATCAAGCGCGCTTGCTCAATTATCGTGGCACTTATTACCCGAATAATCGCGATAGTTTTGATGTGCAAATGGGTGCGAATCGTGACGTACAAGGCACGGGAGAGCCAGCCAGAATGAATGCCGCTAATCCCTTCCATGATTTAATGATTAACAATAGTTTTCAAATGCTCACTTGGTTGCACCAGACCGACAGCCAAAATGAAATCAAGCTCAATGTGTCGCACACGCGCAACGCCACGCGTGAGAACCTGACCCTGCTAACTCCACCAAGCATACCGACACCACAAGCCTTTACTCAGGCGATTGCCGCCGATCGCCTGTTGTTGACGGCGCAACACACACTCGCCCTAAGCACCAGCAACCGCTTAGTTTATGGAGCAGAAATCGCGCAAGAAAAAGTCGCCAACTACAGCACTTTTGCAACGAGGCAACCGCTGGTGTTAAGCAATCAAATTACGCTGCCCAGCACGCGTGTGTTTGCGCATGATGAGCATTTTTTTACCTCATCACTGCTAGGCAATTTGGGTGCGATGTGGGAAGACGATGGCATGGGGCATCAGCAAGTTTCACCACGCAGCTCGCTTAACTATCACATCACACCCGAACACACTTTACGCATGGGGGCCTCGATAGCCTATCGCAGCCCAGCACTCACCGAAAATTACAATGCGGTTGCCTCGCCCTACCCGTTTGGCGACCGCTTTATTGCCAGTGGCAGTTCGCTCAATCTGCACTCAGAAAAATTACTGTCGCGTGAAATAGGTTATCTAGGGCAATTTAACCAACACGCCACGACGCTGGACGTACGTCTATTTAGCGATCAATTTGGTCAAATTATTTATTTCGACAACGCAAATTCAGTGTTCAAAAATGGCGTAACAGGTGGCTTTACTGGCTTTGAAACAACGCTCAAACACAGCGTCAGCCGCGACACCAATCTCACCCTCAACTGGGGACGTGAATTTGTCCGCAGCAACACGCAGGCATTGCTCAATTTTGGCGATCGACTTGCCATGAGCCTGCCGACCAATGTGATTAGCGCGCTGTGGTCGCAAAACTTTTCCAACAGTTTTACCTACAGTATTTCTTACTATCAGCAATCCAGCGCAGTCGGCACTTATTCCCCCGCATACGACACGCAACCCTTCCATCGCCGCGTTGATTTACGTTTAGCGCAAGGCTTCAAAGCACTGCTCGGCGTGGATGGCGAAGTCGCCTTCGTGGTGCAAAATTTATTCAAAGATAACTACACCGAATACGTCGCCAAAAATGTGTTTAACCAACGCAGTTATGTCACCGTAAAATTAGATTTCTAACTTAGCAAAAGTGTGAGATTGAACGGCATTGCGTGCCTAAGTGCCGCTCCACTCACTACGCCCCACGCCCCATTATTCATGCCCAGCAAAAATCATAATCTCGCCGTACTCGCGCCCGAAAAAGCCAAGTCTGTGCCGCCGCAAATGTATCAAGTGCTGCTGCATAACGACGACTACACCACCATGGAATTTGTCATCGAAGTGCTGCGCAAATTTTTTGCGATGGATGCGGAACGCGCACAAAATATCATGCTCAAAATACATAACGAAGGACGCGCAATTTGCGGGGTGTATAGCCGCGATGTGGCGGAAACTAAAGTCGCCAACGTCATGGCGTTTGCACAACAACACCAGCATCCGCTACGATGCAGTATGGAGGAAACAAAATGATAGCCCAAGAACTAGAAGTCAGTCTGCACATGGCTTTCATCGCCGCGCGTCAGCAACGCCACGAATACATTACCGTCGAACATTTGCTGTTAGCGATGTTGGATAACCCATCCGCCGCACCAATTTTGCGCGCCTGCAAAGTTGATCTGGAAGAGCTGCGTGTAGCCGTCCAAACTTTTATCGACAGCCATACGCCCGTCGTCCCCGGCGATGCAGATGCCGATACGCAACCCACAGTAGGCTTTCAACGCGTGATACAGCGCGCCATTTTGCATGTGCAATCTGCCAATAAAAAAGAAGTGTTAGGAGCCAACATTTTGGCGGCCTTGTTTGGCGAAAAAGATTCGCACGCGGTGCATTTTTTAACCGAACGCGGCGTGTCGCGCCTCGATGTCATCAACATGCTCATCAACGGCATCAACCCTGAAGCCCCCGCCGCCCCTGCGGCCGCGCCGACCGAAACCGCCGCGCCTGCCAGTGACGACAGTGCCTTAAAAAACTACACGCTGGATTTGAATGCGCACGCGCTGGCAGGCAAAGTTGACCCGCTGATTGGGCGCGATACCGAGCTGGAACGCGTCATCCAAACGCTGTGCCGTCGGCGCAAAAATAATCCGCTGTTGGTGGGAGAAGCTGGTGTGGGCAAAACTGCGATTGCGGAAGGTTTAGCGCGCCGCATCGTGGAAGACAACGTGCCTGATATTCTCAAAGATGCCCGCGTGTATTCGCTCGACATGGGCGCGCTGTTGGCGGGAACAAAATATCGCGGCGACTTTGAACAACGCCTCAAAGCGGTGTTGAAAGAGCTCAACGACTTGCCTGGCGCGATTTTATTTATCGACGAAATTCACACCATGATCGGTGCGGGGGCGGCATCAGGCGGGACCATGGACGCGTCTAATTTGCTCAAGCCCGCGCTGTCGAATGGCACGCTGAAATGTATCGGTGCAACGACGTATCAAGAGTATCGCGGCATCTTTGAAAAAGACCACGCGCTGTCGCGTCGCTTCCAAAAAGTCGATGTGCCAGAGCCTAGCGTCGAGCAAACCATCGCAATTTTGAAGGGCTTAAAAACGCGCTTTGAAGAACATCACGGCGTGAAATTTAGCGCATCTGCGATCACCTCCGCTGCCGAATTATCAGCGCGCTACATCAACGATCGTCACTTGCCCGACAAGGCGATTGACGTGTTGGACGAAGCGGGCGCGGCGCAACGTATCTTGCCCAAATCAAAACAGAAAAAGCTCATCGGCAAACACGAAATCGAAGAAATTATTTCTAAAATTGCGCGCATCCCGCCGCGCACCGTGTCGAACGACGATCGCAATAGTTTGAAGACGCTAGACCGCGATTTGAAAGCCGTGGTATTTGGTCAAAACAAGGCAATCGACGCGCTCGCCACCGCCATCAAAATGTCGCGCAGCGGCTTAGGCAACCCGCAAAAACCAATTGGTAGCTTCTTGTTTTCAGGACCAACTGGCGTGGGTAAAACCGAGGTCGCCAAGCAGCTTGGTTTCATCATGGGGATGCCGCTGCATCGCTTCGATATGTCCGAGTATATGGAGCGTCACGCGGTGTCGCGCTTAATCGGCGCGCCGCCTGGCTACGTTGGCTTTGACCAAGGTGGACTGCTCACCGAAATGATAAGCAAGCAACCGCACGCGGTGTTATTGCTGGATGAAATCGAAAAAGCGCACCCCGATATTTTCAACATTTTGTTGCAAGTGATGGATCACGGCACGCTCACCGACAACAACGGACGCCGTGCAGATTTCCGTAATGTAGTGATTATTATGACCACCAACGCGGGCGCGGAAGCCTTGAACAAAAGCCAGATTGGCTTCGCCAAAGTGAACACCAGCGGCGATGAAATGATCGACATCAAACGCACTTTTACGCCCGAATTCCGCAACCGTTTAGACGCGGTGATTTCCTTCGCGCCGCTCGATCACGAAGTCATTTTGCGTGTAGTGGATAAATTCTTAATGCAACTCGAAGAACAGCTGCACGAGAAAAAAGTCGATGTCATTTTCACCGACGCGCTCAAAGATTATTTGGGCAAACACGGCTTTGATCCGAAGATGGGCGCACGTCCGATGGCACGCTTGATACAAGACACCATCCGCAGCGCGTTGGCAGACGAGCTGCTGTTTGGTCGCCTAGCCAGCGGCGGCAAAGTGACCGTGGATGTGGTGAATGAAAAAGTGCAGCTCAGCTTTCAAGAAGAAGTGGTTGCTGCATAAATTTTTAACACAACAATAAAAAAGGCAGTCCAGATGGGCTGCCTTTTTTATTATTCGGGTGTCACTAAAAACTTAACTACCAGCCAGATTCACGTTCAGGTGTCGCGCTGATTTTATGAATAGATAAATCCGCGCCGTTAAATTCCTCTTCCGCATCCAAGCGTATGCCCACCCATTTTTTCAGCAGCGCGTACACCACATAGCCGCCGACAAACGCAATGCCAATACCCATTAGCGTGCCGATAAGTTGTGACATAAAGCTGATGCCGCCTATGCCACCCAAGGCTTTCATGCCGAAGAGGCCCGCCGCGATGCCGCCCCATGCGCCACACAATCCATGCAACGGCCACACGCCTAATACGTCGTCAATCTTCCAACGGTTTTGCGTGAGCGTGAACATCACCACAAATAATCCGCCCGCCACGCCACCCACTACCAGCGCGCCGATGGGGTGCATTAAATCTGAGCCCGCACACACCGCGACCAAGCCTGCTAAAGGGCCGTTATGCAAAAAGCCAGGGTCGTTTTTGCCGAACCAGAGTGCCACTAAAGTGCCGCCCACCATTGCCATCAGCGAATTCACTGCGACTAAGCCGCTGATGTTGCCTATGGTTTGCGCCGACATCACGTTGAAGCCGAACCAGCCCACCGTGAGTATCCATGCGCCTAAAGCCAAAAATGGAATGCTAGAGGGCGGATGCGCCGACACGCGCCCTTCTTTGTTGTAGCGACCACGGCGCGCGCCCAGCAACAACACAGCCGCGAGACCTATCCAACCGCCTACTGCGTGAACGACGACAGAACCTGCGAAATCGTGAAACTCTGCGCCAAACGTAGCGTGTAGCCAATCCTGAACACCGAAGCGATGATTCCATGCGATGCCTTCAAAAAAGGGATAAACAAAACCCACCAACATAAAGGTCGCCGCCATTTGCGGATTGAATTTGGCGCGTTCGGCAATGCCGCCCGAGACGATGGCGGGAATCGCGGCAGCGAAGGTCAGCAAGAAGAAAAACTTAACCAGCTCATAACCATTTTTAGCCGCCAACTCTTCTGCGCCCGCGAAAAAATTCACGCCGTACGCGACCATGTAACCGATGAAAAAATATGCCAAAGTCGAAACTGCGAAGTCGGTAAAAATTTTCACCAGCGCGTTGACCTGATTTTTTTTACGCACTGTGCCGAGCTCTAAAAAGGCAAAGCCCGCGTGCATCGCCAGCACCATAATCGCGCCCAGCAAAATAAATAATGCGTCATGGCTGCTTGCTAAGTTTTCCATCGTTTTCTCCTATTCGTGCAAAAGTGGTTCTTTATGCAAAATTCGTTCCAGTTTTTTAAGTGATTGACGCAAAACAGTATGAAAGTTTTTGACCAGCAAGAGCAAGGCTGTCACGAACCGAGATGGTGCAATTTTTCACACCATGCACGCGCAAAAGCACTGGAATGGTGCATGGCAGCTACAGCAAGCCGCGCTCGGCAAATGACAGCGTCGCCCCGCCCGCCACGATGAAATGATCCAACACGCGCACCTCCACTAAAGCCAATGCCTGCTTGAGGATGCTGGTGATGAGTTCGTCGGCATGACTGGGTTCGGCAATGCCTGAAGGATGGTTGTGAGCGAAGATAACGGCGGCGGCGTTGTGTGTCAGCGCACGCTTCACCACCTCGCGCGGATAGACACTGGTCTGGCTCAACGTGCCTTGGAATAATTCTTCTACCGCTAGCACGCGATGTTGCGTATCGAGGAATAAGGCGACGAAAACCTCTTGTTGGCGGGTGCGTAATAGCAGTTGCAAATAGTCGCGCACCGCACGCGGCGCGTTCAAAATATCACCCGTTTGTAATTGCTCTTGCAACGCCCTCCGCGACATTTCCAACACCGCTTGCAACTGCACAAATTTTGCCTGCCCCATGCCATGCACCGCGCAAAAATCTGCCTCGCGGGTGGCAAAAAGCTGGGTGAGTGTGCCAAAACGATTGAGTAATTCACGCGCCAAGTCCACCGCGCTTTTGCCTACCACGCCCGTGCGCAAAAAAATCGCCAACAACTCGGCATCGGACAACGCTGCGGCACCGCGCTCCAAGAGCTTTTCACGCGGACGTTCATGGCTTGGCCAATGACTAATACTCACGTTCATCTCCTTGGTAAAAATTGGCGGTACGTTAATGAACAAAATTTTATTTAATAGTGCTATCCGAGCGCAATGCCACAGCAAACATTTTCTCAAATTTATCGCCAAATTTTAGGTAAGTTAACGTTTCCTTAACTAGTCTTGCAACCGACATTGCCTGATTTTTGTCACGATTTTTCTTCACTGGCTCGCGCTCATCTTGCTGGCTTAACCATATTTTATGGATTGCAAACGCCCTAGGGTCAGGCGACACCATGGGCGCGGGCAACCCGTTTTGCCCAATCACCGTAGATTTGAAACGCGGGCTGGATAACAGCTCCGCTAGTGATAGCGAGGCTTTAAGTGTGATGTCTTGCTGACTTTAAGTAGCGGTTACTGGATTACTCAAGCACTTTGGTTTTAATTAAATGTAAGCCATTTACACCGTCGCGCACCGCTGCTGTGACCAAACGGTAATCAAATGTCGCCAACTGCCCGCCGTTTGCAATTGCCAAGGCAAGTAAATAACTATCTGTCACTTGGCTGGCGCTCAACAATCGCTCCAAATCAAACTTGTCGGTGTCGAGCAAACTAATGCCATCCGACCAAAAGACGTGTCCAGGCAAAGCACGCAGCCCCACCATTAACGGCACGACAGCGGCAGGGCTGCCTGGCGAATTGGGATAACGTAAATTTCCCACAATGCGCAGCAAGCCATTTTCAGTTAACGGGCAGGTCGCCCAAGCGTGCCGACCTTGCTCGGCAAACCATTTATGCGCCGCCTCATGCTGAACATGCCCAGAATCAATCAGCGCAATAAGCACATTGACATCCAACAAATAACGCATCAAAGCAACTCGTCGCGCAATTGATTCACTATTTCGGGGGTGACACTTTTGCCCTGCGCAGAAATCAACAAAGGCACACCGTTACGCACCCCGCCACTGACTACATTAGGGCGTAAAGATTGCCGCGCTAAGGCAGATAACACCGCGCCGATACTTTGATGCTGTGCCAAAGCCAGCCCTTTTACCGCGACAAACACATCATCCTCAATCATTAAAGTAGTACGCATCTCAAGCTCCTTCTACAAAAAACATCAATCATCATACATCACAAAATCTCGTCAGGTAAAATGAGCTTATAGAATGTTGTTGCAATCTGCGCGCAACAAAAAGCCCCGCTATCACTAGCGGGGCTTTTTGCTGTTACGTTTTGCTCACGTTAAGTAAGTGGCTGGCTTATTGCCAGACCGAGGGTAGATACGGCGTTTGTAACGTACCGCCCGTCAGTTTTTGGCTAGTAATAAATAAGCCACTGGGGGCATCAAACAACATGACCAGTTTCCGACCTTGAATGTTGGCATTAACGCCCGCACTTTTGAAGATTACCGTAGCCGTACAGACGCCAGCAACAGGGTTGGGTGGCAAGGCAAGGTCTGAGTATTTACCCGCAATCGCAACAGGCACACCACAATTCACCGCAGCAGGGTCTTGCGACATTTCTGAATTCAGTTTTGTTTTAATCCCATTCAACATCAAAATCCCCTCGGTTACCTGAGCCTTAGCGGTGTAGTCCGAATAAGCTGGAATGGCGACTGCTGCCAAAATACCGATAATTGCCACGACTATCATCAGCTCAATTAACGTAAACCCTTTTTGATAACTAGCCATTCCGACCTCCCGCATTCAATGTTGTTGACTCACGCTCAGATCAAAAGCAAGTTGCGCTTAAGACCCCCTTCACAAAAAAGCCCACTATTGCTAGCGGGCTTTTACGTGCTTAAGCAACGACTAGCGTTGACTGAACAAGCTTACTTCCAAGAAGCTGGCAAGTATTTAGCTGGAACAGTACCTTTTGTTGTGGTTTGGCTAGTAGTAAATAAACCACTCAAAGAATCAAAAGTCATTATAACGGTCTGACCTGCGACGTTGGTGTTGGTCGTTGTAGCCATGGTTACAGTTGATGTACACACAGAAGTAGCACCTGCCGCACCAGCCGCATTAACAGAAACAGCTAAAGATGCAAATTTACCAGTCACAATTTTCCCGTTACCCGCCATACAGTCTTTATTTGCTCCGCTAGGATCTTGACTCATCGAATCAGCAATACTGGTTTTGATACCATCCAACATGACCAATGCTTCTGAAACTTGGGCTTTAGCGGTGTAATCTGAGTAAGCAGGAATCGCTACCGCTGCCAAAATACCAATAATCGCAACAACGATCATCAACTCGATCAAGGTAAAACCTTTTTGAATGTTTTTCATGTGTAAAGCTCCTAAGTAAGTTTCGATTAACCCAAGCATCGGATGACTTTTGGATTAACACAGGCTTGCTGTGTCGCCAACTTATAAGCAATGCCCGTGCCAAAAACTTATTTCATTGATTTTAATAAAAAATTATTTTAATCGCGCGATTAAACGCGCCAACTTATTGCGGTTTCGCCACAAAACTGACGATTTTCGTCAACACCC
>JARCRQ010000013.1 GCA_029850585.1 Sideroxydans sp. | reverse complement strand
AATGCCGCTGTGCCTGTTGATGCACCCGCTGCCAAACTCGCGCTGCTGTTCAAGTCGGATGCCGCGCCAGCCTTGTCCAATCAGGCTTTGCCGAGTTTGCTAGATTTTGTGCAATGTCAGGATGCGCAGTTGTTGCCTGCTTTGCAGGACTGGTTAACGGGCGTGTTGGTCGCGGATGATTTGGCAGCGGCAGAAAATTTGCGAGACAGTTTGCCAGCGGGGGCGGTGCTGGTAACGCGTGCCGGGCATGTGGTGACGCAGCACAGCGTGTCGTTCCATGCGCCAGATAGCCAGTTGCATGGCGTGTTGGCGCGGCAGCGTGAGATTGAGCAACTTAACGCGGAGTTGTTGGTGCAGCACGGCGCGTTGGCAACGCTGCGCGATGCGCTGCAAACCGCTGAACAACAGCTTTCCAGCATCGCGCAAAAAATTATGCCGCTGCGTAGTGATGCGAGTGCGATGCAGCAGCGCGCGCATGAAATGCAATTACATATTTTGAAGCTCACGCAAGCTGCTGAACGCAGTGCCGAGCGTGTGTTGCAGATTGATGAAGAGCTGGCGGAATTGGCAGAGCTGCTGATGAACGAGCAGATGCAAACGCACAGCGTCGATGAGCAAATGGCGGCGTTGCGTGAGCAGAACGCCAGTTTTTTTGCGCAAATCGACACCGCGCAACGCCATGCCAATATGCAGGACATGAGCTTGCGCGAGCAGCGCGGACGTAGCCAAGCGGCGCAGCACAGCCTGCAAGAAGCGCGCTATTTCGCACAAACTTGTAAAGATAAGTTGGTCGATTTACAGCAAGGCATGGCGCAAGCCGCGACTACTTTGGCGCAACTAGAATTTAATTTAATTGGCTTAGACGAAGAGCTTTCCAGTACGGCTGATGCCGATGTGCAAGTGCAATTACAAACTGCTTTGCAATGTCGCCAAGCCACTGAAGCCGCGCTTGCAGAGGCGCGCAACGCGCTCGAACATGCCAGCGTGAGTTTGCAAAAATTAGAACAAGCGCGCATGAGCAATGAACATGGCTTGCAACCGCTGCGCGATAAATTGGTGGAACTCACCCTGAAAGAACAAGAAGCGCGTCTGAATTTTGAGCAATGGGCGACGCAGTTAGAAGGCGTGGATGAAGCGACTTTGTTGCCGTTGTTGTCTAGTGGCAATTACAAAGTGGCGAGTTTGCAAAACGAATTGACCCGTTTGCAAGCCGACATCGAAGCCTTGGGCGCAGTGAATTTAGCCGCGCTGGATGAGCTGCAAGCCGCGACTGAACGCAAAAATTATTTGGATGCGCAAGCCCTTGATTTGAACGATGCGATGGCGACCTTGGAAGACGCGATACGCCGTATCGACAAGGAATCGCGCGACTTGCTGATGGATACTTATAACAAAGTGAACGAGCATTTAGCGGTGATGTTTCCGATTTTATTTGGCGGCGGCGAAGCGCGATTGGTGCTGACGGGTGAAGAGATTTTGGACAGCGGTGTGCAAGTGATGGCGCAGCCACCCGGCAAAAAAAATAGCTCGATACATTTAATGTCAGGCGGCGAAAAAGCCCTTACCGCCATCTCGCTGGTGTTCTCTTTATTTCAACTGAATCCCGCGCCATTTTGTTTGCTCGATGAGGTCGATGCGCCACTCGACGACAGCAACACCGAACGCTTGTGCAAGCTGGTGAAAAAGATGTCCGAGCAAACTCAGTTCGTGTTTATTAGCCACAACAAAATCGCCATGGAAATGGCAGATCAGCTTATCGGTGTGACTATGCAAGAGAAGGGCGTGTCGAAAGTGGTCACGGTGGATATTGCCGAAGCCTTGTTAATGCGCGACGAGCAAATCGTGGCGTAAGGCATACTTTGTGTGCAGCAATAAAAAACGCAGCTGGGAGGCTGCGTTTTTTATTGGCGATGTTACTGATAACTTAGTTGCAGTATTTATTTACATCTTGCTGATATTGAGTGACTTTTTTGGCACGTTCATCGTCTTCCATATAAGCACGTTCACCCGTTTTCGGATCAACTGTGGCGACGCGCATCCCATCTTTTAAGTTTGCTAAATTTTGCTGTGAAGCCGTGCAGTTGCTGGCTTTGACTTCTTTTTGTTTGGCTTCTATCGCGAGCTTGTCGGCGGCTTCTTTTTTGCTTTTAGCGAGCTCTTTTTTATCCTCGCTAGGCTTGCTGTCAGATACACCAGATGCGGCGACGGGCGGTGTAATTTCTTTAACTTCTTTTAAGTCCTTAGCGCGGGCATGGGTGGGCGGGAGTTGGTCGGTGTAATGGGTTTGACCTTTTTCATCAACCCATTTAGTGGCGGCAAAACTATTGCTGGAAACGAGTAATAAAACGATTAGTAGCTTATTCATACTGACACTCCGTAATAAAAAATTATTAAAACCCCAGTTATAATATGACACTTTGGCAGTCTAACAGGATATGATTCTGTTCCAAAATTTAGCACGCATAAAAACACAGGGAACGACAACATGGCTAACGATAAAAAATCGGCGCACGGAAAATTTCACGACATCGAAGCCAACAACGCAGACGCGCTGAAAATTTTCAAAAGCTATTACGGCGACCACAATCATTCAGGCAAAATTTATAGCGATTTCCCCGATTTTTTTATTGTGAAATCGTCTAGTTTGGAAGGTCAAAACATTGCTAGCCGCGATTCAGAAAAATTGCTCTTGGATGATTGCATCAAACGCGCTAAAGACCGTCACGGTTACATTGGGGTCTCCAAACATCGCAATCCTAAATTGGGTTATTACTGGTTGGAATTATCGGTATTACCCTTTATGTTGGGCGATGCAGTAAATAAAGATAATAAGGGTGAATTCTTTTATGTGCTGACTAAGTTTGTCGAATTCACCAAGAAAAATCCTAACACTTATGGCGATATGACGGCAGATATGGCAACCGACAAAGACCTTGCCTATATGTTTGATAGCATCAAGCAAATGGCGGAACGCATGGCGGATAGTATGGAAAACTATCCTGAAAATATGCTGGTTTCGTATAACCCAAGTTGGCCCGCTACAGAAGTGAAGAACCTATTGGCTTCTTTACAAAATAATACTCAAGATTGGTGTCAGTTGTTTTTTGAGCATGTCATGTATGTCATGTCACAAAAACATAAAAATTAATTTTTAAGCAACACCAGCACCGCCCCCGTGCCGCCATGATTATTAGGGGCATCGCAATACGCCAATACTGCTGCATGTTGCATCAACCAATGGCGCGTACGGATTTTTAGCACCGCGACCCCCGCCTGACTATTCAATCCTTTGCCGTGTATCACCAGCACGCAACGCAAATTTTGTGCGCTGGCGTGATGCAAAAACTGTTGCAGCAACATGCGCGCGGCATCGCTCGTTAAGCCATGTAAATCCAAGCTATCTTGGATGACCAGCTTGCGTAATTTACGCAACGTCAAACGGGCTATACCGTTACGCAAAAACTCATCTGGCACGACACCCGAAGCAAAATCTGACAGCGTATCGGCAATCATTGCTGATTGCGTAGGCGTAGAAAAAGCCGCTAACTTAGGCGGCTTTTTTTGCGTGATGCGCGTGTGCGGTTTGAGTTTTTTTACACCCGTAACCGCCGCCTGAAATAGCGCGGCTGCGTCGTGGTCGATGGGTTTTTTTACACTCAATTTTTGCCCATTGCAGCCAAGTATTTATCCGCATCCAGTGCTGCCATGCAGCCTGTTGCCGCGCTCGTCACGGCTTGGCGATAAATTTGATCTTGCACATCACCTGCTGCGAATACACCAGAAATGCTCGTTGCGGTGGCGTTGCCTGTATTGCCGCCACGCGTGGTGATATAGCCATTTTTCATTTCTAATTGATTCGCAAAAATATCGGTATTGGGCTTGTGACCAATCGCGATAAACACGCCTTGCAGCGCGATGTCTTGCGTACTGTTGTCGTTGATATTTTTGATGCGCATACCTGTCACGCCTGTGGCATCGCCTAAAACTTCATCCAAACTGCTATTCAGTTGCAAGCTGATTTTGCCTTCGGCAACTTTTTTCATCAGGTGATCAACCATGATGCGTTCGGCGCGGAAGGTGTCGCGTCTATGCACCAGCGTGACGTGCTTGGCGATATTGGCGAGATACAAAGCCTCTTCGACAGCGGTATTGCCACCGCCTACGACCGCCACATTTTGGTTGCGATAAAAAAAGCCATCGCAGGTCGCACAACCCGATACGCCGCGTCCCATAAAGGCTTCTTCAGAAGGAATACCGAGATATTGCGCCGAAGCTCCCGTGCAAATAATCAGCGCGTCGCAGCTATAAGTTGCTGCGTCGCCCATCAGCACAAACGGTTTTTGTTGCAGTTTGGCGGTGTGAATATGGTCGGAAATAATTTGCGTATTGAAGCGTTCTGCGTGTTGTTGAAAACGCGCCATCAGTTCAGGACCTTGCACGCCCATCGCATCGGCGGGCCAATTATCCACTTCGGTGGTGGTCATCAACTGCCCGCCTTGTGCCATGCCCGCAATCAAAACGGGGTTCAAATTAGCGCGTGCGGCATATACGGCGGCGGTATAACCCGCAGGGCCTGAACCTAAAATAATCAGGGAATGGTGTTGAATGTTCATAAAAACCTTACATTTAATTGGGTTGATAGCGATGGTGCAAATTGCGCAGGGCGCGAAATTTACCAGCAGAGCGGCTGCGCTGTCGAGTGTTATCGCGATTATTTGTGGCGTAGTAGCCAGGACTTAGTCGCTTGATTTTGCGATTGATGATGCCCCTTGCTTAGGCTATAATGCGCCTCACTTTTCGGCGGGATGAACTTAGGTTCGTCCCGCTTCTTTATGTCCAAAAGGGGCAGCTAAAAATCGAAATTGCCTTGCCAGACGAATTTCAATTTTGGTTTGTTTCTTAAAAAATAGGGAGTATTCAGTGTCGCCAATAAACCCTGCCATTCTTGTATTAGCCGATGGAACTGTGTTTCGCGGTATCGCGATCGGTGCATCGGGTAGCAGCGTCGGTGAGGTCGTGTTCAACACCTCAATGACCGGCTATCAAGAGATTCTCACCGACCCTTCGTATTGCCAACAAATCGTCACACTCACTTATCCGCATGTCGGCAACGTCGGTTGCAACCCAGAAGATGTGGAGTCGCGTCAGGTGTTTGCGAGCGGCTTAATCATTCGCGATTTGTCGATGACGGTGAGTAATTTCCGCAGTACGCAATCTTTGCCTGAGTATTTACAAGCTAACAATGTGGTCGCGATTGCGGGCATTGATACGCGCAAATTGACGCGGATTTTGCGCAGCAAAGGCGCGCAAAGTGGCTGTATCGCGACAGGCGACAATGTTGAAGCGGCATTGGCGCAGGCTAAAGGTTTTGCGGGCTTGGCGGGCATAGATTTGGCGCAAGTGGTGACGTGCGAAAAATCATATCAATGGACGCAGCGTGAGTGGCAGTTAGGCGTGGGATATAGCGATTTTGTGGCGGCAAAGCATCACGTTGTCGCGTATGACTTTGGTGTGAAGCGCAACATTTTGCGCATGTTGGCGGAGCGCGGTTGCCGCATTACCGTAGTGCCAGCGAAAACATCCGCTGCCGAAGTGTTGGCGATGCAGCCTGATGGCGTGTTTTTGTCGAATGGTCCCGGCGATCCTGAGCCGTGCGATTACGCGATTGCGGCAACGCAAACGTTCTTGGCGAAAAATATCCCCTTGTTTGGGATTTGCTTAGGTCATCAAATTTTGGGTCTGGCAGCAGGCGCGAAAACTGTGAAGATGAAGTTTGGTCATCGCGGCGCAAACCATCCCGTGCAAGACGTGCAAACCAAACAAGTGATGATTACCAGCCAAAATCATGGCTTTGCAGTCGATGCGGCAACGCTGCCGGCGAATGCGCGCATCACGCATGTCTCGCTGTTTGACGGCACGCTGCAAGGTTTTGAGTTGACTGATAAACCTGCGTTCTGTTTCCAAGGTCATCCTGAAGCCAGCCCCGGTCCGCATGACGTTGATGCGCTATTCGATAAATTTGTAGCACTGATGAAAGGAACGCGTAGCCAGTAGCTATTAGTCAGTAGTCGCCACCGCGCGACTTTGCTACTGACTACCCGCTACCTCCTACCAGCTAAAAAAATGGCAAAACGTACAGACATTAAAACCATCCTCATCATTGGCGCGGGTCCTATCGTAATTGGGCAGGCGTGTGAGTTTGATTATTCGGGCGCGCAAGCATGCAAAGCCTTGCGCGAAGAGGGTTACCGCGTGGTGTTGGTGAACTCCAATCCCGCCACAATTATGACCGACCCGAACATGGCGGACGCGACCTACATCGAGCCGATTACTTGGCAGATGGTGGAAAAAATTATCGCTAAAGAACGTCCTGAAGCAATTTTGCCGACCATGGGTGGACAGACCGCGCTGAATTGCGCGCTGGATTTGGCGAAGCACGGCGTACTAGAAAAATACCATGTCGAGATGATAGGCGCGTCGCGTGAGGCCATCGACATGGCGGAAGATCGCGAAAAATTCAAGCAAGCAATGACGCGGATTGGCTTAGCTTCGGCAAAATCCATGATTGCGCATTCGATGGAAGAAGCCTTGCAGGTGCAGCAAGTGTTGGGTTTCCCCACCGTGATTCGTCCTTCGTTTACGATGGGTGGTTCTGGCGGCGGGATTGCTTACAACCGCGAAGAATTTGTTGAGATTTGCGAACGCGGGCTAGAAGCCTCGCCGACTTGCGAGCTGCTGATTGAAGAATCGCTGCTGGGTTGGAAAGAATACGAAATGGAAGTGGTGCGTGACCGCAATGACAATTGCATCATCATCTGCTCGATTGAAAATTTAGACCCGATGGGCGTACATACGGGTGATTCGATTACCGTCGCGCCTGCGCAAACTTTGACCGACAAGGAATACCAAATTTTGCGTGATGCGAGTTTGGCGGTGTTGCGTGAAATTGGCGTGGAAACGGGCGGCTCGAACGTGCAGTTCTCCATCAATCCTGAAGACGGTCGCATGGTGGTGATTGAGATGAATCCGCGCGTGTCGCGTTCATCCGCGCTGGCATCCAAAGCGACCGGTTTCCCGATTGCTAAAATCGCAGCGAAGCTGGCAGTCGGCTATACGCTGGACGAGCTGCAAAACGATATTACGGGTGGTGCTACGCCTGCGTCGTTTGAGCCGACGATTGATTACGTCGTGACCAAAATTCCGCGTTTTGCATTTGAAAAATTCCCGCAAGCCAATGACCGTTTAACCACGCAAATGAAGTCAGTGGGCGAGGTGATGGCAATTGGTCGCACCTTCCAAGAATCGTTCCAAAAAGCCTTGCGCGGCTTGGAAGTCGGCGTGAATGGTTTGGATAGCAAATCAACTGATCGCGATGCGATTTGTGCCGAGTTGGGCAACCCGGGCCCCGAACGTATTTGGGCGGTGTCGGATGCCTTCCGTCTGGGCATGAGCGTGGAGGAAGTGTTTGCGATTAGCAAAATTGACCCATGGTTTTTGGTGCAAATCGAAGATTTGATACGCCAAGAAAATTCGCTGTTACAACGTGATTTGGACAGTATTAAATTTGACGAAATGCGCGCGTTGAAACGCAGTGGTTTTGCGGATGCGCGCATTGCTGCGCTGATGGAAACCGACGACGCGGCAGTGCGTGCCTATCGTCACACGCTGGGTGTACGTCCCGTGTATAAGCGCGTGGATACTTGCGCGGCGGAGTTCTCGACTAACACCGCGTACATGTATTCGACATACGAAGAAGAGTGCGAATCGCTGCCAACTAACAACAAAAAAATTATGGTGTTGGGCGGCGGGCCGAATCGAATTGGGCAAGGCATTGAGTTCGATTATTGCTGCGTTCACGCGGCGTTGGCGATGCGCGAAGATGGTTATGAAACCATCATGCTCAACTGCAATCCAGAAACGGTTTCGACCGACTACGACACTTCGGATCGCTTGTACTTTGAACCGCTGACTTTAGAAGATGTGTTGGAAGTGGTCGCCATTGAAAAACCGATTGGTGTCATCGTGCAATACGGCGGACAAACGCCGTTGAAGTTGGCGCATGGCTTAGAAAAAGCGGGCGTAAAAATTATCGGCACGACACCCGACATGATCGACAAAGCGGAAGATCGCGCGCGTTTCCAAGCCATGTTGCGCGAGCTGAATTTGCAACAGCCGCCCAATCGTATTGCCAGCAATGGCATAGACGCACTGGCGGGTGCGGCAGAAATTGGCTACCCCTTGGTGATGCGCCCTTCTAACGTGTTGGGCGGGCGCGGTATGGAAATTATTCATGCCCAGCCAGACTTAGAGCGCTATATGCGCGACGCGGAAGAATTGGCAAAAACCTACCCTGAGCGGATGCCGATTTTGCTGGATAGATTTTTGAATGACGCAATCGAAGTCGATGTGGATGCGGTGTCGGATGGCAAAGACGTCATCATCGGCGGCATCATGGAACACATCGAAGAAGCGGGCGTGCATTCGGGCGATTCAGCTTGTTCGTTACCACCGTTTAGCTTGTCACAAGCGATGCAAAATGAGCTGCGTCGTCAGACTGTGGCAATGGCGCAAGCCTTGAATGTAGTGGGCTTGATGAATGTGCAGTTCGCCATTCAAGGCGAGACCGTGTATGTGTTAGAAGTGAATCCGCGCGCATCGCGCACCGTGCCGTTTGTGTCTAAGGCAACGGGTGTGGCGTTAGCTAAAGTTGCAGCGCGCTGCATGGCGGGTCAATCGCTTGCCTCACAAGGCATCACCAAAGAAGTCATCCCACCGTTTTACTCGGTAAAAGAAGCCGTATTCCCGTTCATTAAATTCCCTGGGGTCGATATTATTTTGGGCCCCGAAATGAAATCGACGGGCGAGGTAATGGGGGTGGGCGACACCTTCGCCGAAGCGTTTGTGAAATCACAATTAGCTGCAAGTGTGAAGTTGCCGAAGAGCGGCAAGGTGTTTATCAGTGTGCGCGAAGCCGATAAAGTGGGTGCGGTGGAAGTCGCACGTTCCTTGGTGGGATTGGGCTTCACAGTGTTGGCAACACGCGGCACAGCAGCGGTGATTGCTGCCGCAGGGGTGGACGTGACGACCGTGAATAAAGTGGCTGAAGGTCGTCCGCATATCGTCGATATGATTAAAAACGGCGATGTCAGCCTGATCATCAATACTGTGGATAGCAAACCGTCCGCGATGCGTGATTCATATTCGATCCGCAATGCCGCGCTGCAAGGTCGCGTGACTTATTACACCACGCTCGCAGGCGCGCGCGCTGCTTGTATCGGTATGCAGCATTTAACGGGCTTAAAAGTGTATGACTTACAGTCGCAACACAAACGCTTACTGGCGAGTAAGTAGTCGTGAGTGCTGAGTAAAGACCGCGCCGCGACATCTACACTTAGCAGTTGCCAGCTACTATTCACCCCTTACCACTTTTTACGAGTACTTCCACTATGAGCAAAGTTCCTTTAACCGCAATCGGTGCAGAAAAAATGCGCGCTGAGTTGCACAACTTAAAAACCGTGCAGCGACCGTCGGTGATACAGGCGATTTCTGAAGCGCGCGCGCAAGGCGATTTGTCTGAAAACGCTGAATACGATGCGGCGAAAGAGCGTCAAGGTTTTGTCGAAGGGCGTATTCAAGAGCTAGAAGGCAAGCTCGGCAGCGCGCAAATTATCGACCCGCGCGCCATCAATGCCGATGGTCGCTGCGTGTTTGCTTCGACGGTGATTTTGGAAGATGTGAATAACGGCGATGTGGTGACGTATCAAATCGTCGGCGAAGACGAAGCCGATATACGTCAACGCAAAGTCTCGATTAGCTCACCGATTGCGCGTGCGTTGATAGGAAAATACAGCGGAGATATTGCCGAAGTGCAAGCCCCAGGCGGGGTGCGGGAATACGAAGTGGTTGAGGTTCAGTACATCTAGAAGTAGGGGGTGGAAAGTGGGAAAAGCGATGCACTGATTTTTCCACTTCATTCAGAAACAGGAGCTTTAGCTCCGTTGTTTCGAGGGAATGCCCTTGCGGCATAAGGCACGAAGTGCCGTCCCACTTACCACTTACCACTTACCACTTACCACTTACCACTTACCACTTACCACTTACCACTTACCACTTACCACTTACCAC